>NZ_CP047165.1:1800000-2100000 GCF_009833965.1 Pelistega ratti | reverse complement strand
ATAATGCGCTTTTTACCCATCCGTTTGGCGAGTAACATCTGACCGATACAATTATTGACCTTATGAGCCCCTGTATGATTTAAATCTTCACGTTTAAACCAGATTTGTGCACCACCAAGGGTTTCTGACCATCGTTTCGCATGATAAATAGGGCTGGGACGACCTACAAAATGGGCTAACTCATGGTGAAATTCAGCTAAAAAATCAGGATCATCTTTGTAGCGTTCATAGGCTTCTTTTAGTTCGGAAATCGCATGCATCAAGGTTTCCGCCACAAAAAGCCCGCCATACTGAGCAAAATGTCCTCTTTCATCAGGTAATGGTGTATCCAAGATAACTCCCTGGTCTTCATTTAATAAACTACTATTGTAGCGTAAATTAGTACGCTCTAACATGAGAATACCCCTTAAAAATCAAAGCAACTACACACGGTGAGCACTGATAACCCCAGAAACATCACTAATCGTTTTTAATGCTTTATTTAATTGCGTACCATTAGAGATTTCAACGGTAAAATTCAGGTAAGCATTAGACTCTTTTGTCTGCGTATGCACGCCAATAACATTTAACTTCATCTTAGCAAATACTTCTGAAATATCACGCAGTAAACCATTCCTATCCATAGAAACAACTTTGATATTGACAGGATAGACTGTTTCATTCGTATTTCCCCAATCTACTTCAATAATACGATCAGGGTCTTTTTGTTGCATCACTTTAAAAGACGGGCAATTAATCCGATGAATAGAAACCCCTCTTCCTCTTGTCACAAAACCACCAATCGCATCAGGCGGTGCAGGATGGCAACAACGTGCTAATTGTGTCATTAGAGAATCAACCCCAACCACTAGGACACCACTTTTACCTGTTGTTGTCGCACTGGTTGCCGCACTTTGTCGAGGCGAAAACAAGGTTTTTTCCTCAGTGGTAGAAGGTTCTACCTCTACAAAGGCTTGTGCAATTTGTCGTAAGCTAAATTCATCCTTAGCCACCGCCACATATAAGTCATCAGGGTGAGCAAAACCCAGTTTACTCGCTAAATGTTCAAGATTAACTGAGGTTTTACCAAGACGTTGTAATTCTTTTTCAACTAATTCTTGACCATGATTAATCCGCAACTGTAATTCGATTGCATTAAACCACAATCGCACCTTAGCTTTAGCTCGGGGACTATGTAAATACCCTAATTGGGGATTTAACCAATCGCGAGAGGGGCCTCCCGATTTAGCCGCAATAATCTCTACCGTTTGCCCTGTTTTTAGGGGAGTATTTAATGCCACTAACTGACCATCTACCTTTGCTCCACGACAACGGTGTCCTAAATCCGTATGCAGTAAATACGCAAAATCGACAGGCGTACTACCTGCTGGTAGCTCTAATAATCGAGCTTGTGGGGTCATCACATAAATACGATCAGGTTTATCTTGCGTTGGTTTTGTTTTAATAAGTTGTTCTTTTTCTTTCTCAAGCGCTGTTTTTTTACGCGCAATATCTGCTTGAGAAGCCGTTTGGTTTTTTTCGGCTTGCTCGGTAATACCCACTTCCTTACGCCATGAGAGGAGTTGGCGCATCCAAGAAATCTGGCGATCATATAGACTAGAAGCACTGACTTTACCGCCTTGTTTTCCTGCTTCTTTATAACGCCAATGGGCAGCCATCCCATATTCAGCAAATTGGTGCATTTGATGCGTACGGATTTGCACCTCAAAAATATGGCCTTTATCATCTTTCACAACCGTATGTAATGAACGATAACCATTCGGTTTTGGTCGAGCGATATAATCATCAAACTCTTCCATCACCGGTGTCCAATAAGAATGCACCAATGATAGGGCGGTATAACAATCTCTTTCAGTTTTAACAATAATCCTAATTGCTAATAAATCATATAACTCTTCAAAAGCGAGTGATTTATTACGCATTTTATTATAGATACTATAAATATGCTTTGCCCTACCTGCGACATCTGCTTTAATATGTTGCTCTTCTAGTGATTGGCGTAATTTAGCAATAAAATTATTAACTAAGTCTTCTCTTTCTGTACGTTTTGCTTCTAATTTTTGAGCAATTTCTCGATAAATCTCAGGTTTTAAAAATCGTAGCGATAAATCTTCCATTTCCCACTTAATTTGCCAAATACCAAGACGGTTTGCCAAAGGGGCATAAATATTACTTGTTTGTAAAGCAATTTCTGGAGGACAAGGTAATTTACTTTCAGCATACCAACGTAAAGTCTGCAAACGTGCCGCTAATCGAATTAAAACAATTCGTAAATCCGTTGCCATCGCTAATAGCATTTTACGTAGCATTTCTTGCTGCAGTTTTTCTTGCTCTTCTGTCGCTAATGTGGCTTGTGAGGCAACCGTACCAATACGAATTAAAGCTTGAGCTCCCTCAACCAAATCAAAAATCTCCGTCCCAAACTCATCTAATATTTTGGTGGTAAATTGACTATCTTCCAGTAGATGGCTACCCTCTTGCGTTAAGGTAATCGTTGAGATAAGCGCTGCCGCCATTGTCGCCACATCCATCTCTAATAAAGATAGCACTTTCAGCGTACCTTTAACATGATGGACAGCTAATTCTTGCGTAAATAAAACCTTATCAGCAATATAAGGCTCTACCCAAGCAATAACTTTATCTAAAAATTGCTTATCTGTATCACTAAAATCTTCAAATACTTCGGCACGCCAAGCAGTATCAAAAGCACTTGTCATTAAACTACCCTACGCTTCTTTAGAAAACTCTTCATATTAGGATCTGTAGATATTTTGTTTGGATGATATATAAAAGTGGCTTATTTAGAATAACTAAACCTCACCACTTTTACTAACTAAAAATAAGGTTTCGTAAAAAGTATAACAATAAAGCATCTACAACCCCCCCACTATTATATATGGGATTTTATATCAACTATATCCATAAAAACCCTTTGAAATGTTATTTGAGACATTATTGTCATACCCTTTTTTATTCTCTCTACTATGTCCTAAACATTTGATAAAATTTTAACGATACTTATTTACTTCTTTGCTTACGATGCCAACACAGTTATATCTTCCGCAACTTACCACACTAGCATTCCCACCTGTAGAAAGTGCCTTACAAGAACCTGATGGTTTATTAGCGTGGGGCGGTGATTTATCACCACAACGGCTATTACTCGCTTATCGTTTAGGTATTTTTCCATGGAGTATGCCTGATGAACCCTTATTATGGTGGAATCCTAGCCAACGAATGGTTTTACCTTTTGAGCAACTAAACATCTCACATAGTATGCGCAAATTACTTAAAAAACTCTATCGAAACCCTGATGGGCCTTGGCAAATTAAAATTGATACGGATTTTTCTTCTGTGATTCAACACTGTGCTAGTACAAGAGAATATGCACAAGGAACATGGATTAGTGAAGACTTTATAATAGCTTATACACAACTACATCATGCAGGGATCACCCATAGTATTGAAACATGGTATGAAGATACGCTAGTCGGGGGGTTATACGGAGTCAGCATAGGGAAAATGTTTTTTGGAGAATCTATGTTTTCACACCAAACCGATAGCTCTAAATTAGCCCTTATTTTTTTGATGTACTACTTAGCAAAACAGCAAGTATTTCTCATTGATTGCCAGCAAGAAACAGGGCATCTTACTCGTATGGGAGGGACTTGTATTAGTCGAAGAGATTTTTCGCTCCATCTTGATAAAGTCTGCTCTCAACCACCTATCATATGGGAAAAAGGCATTATTCATCCACAAATATTAGATACTTTATTCTTACCATCAATAAATTTATCATATTAATACGCGTATTTATTCCCTATATTCACCCTTTACGAACCACTAAAGACCTTGATTATTCTACAATAGTTACCATTCATTTATTCTACTCATATAACCCCTATGTTTGACCGTTTAAACCCTTATACCTTAGCACGTTCTGTTTTATTTTCAATGGATGCTGAAAAAGCACACCACTTTACTTTAGAACAACTCAAAAAACATTATCAAAACCCTTTATTAAAGACCTTTACCCAGAATACTATAGCTCCCTTACCTAGTAAAATCATGGGGATTGACATAAAAAACCCTGTCGGATTAGCGGCAGGGCTGGATAAAAACGGGGAATTTATTGATCCCTTATCCAGTTTGGGATTTGGTTTTATAGAGGTAGGAACAGTCACACCTCGCCCACAACCGGGCAATCCTAAACCACGCCTATTCAGAATCCCTGAAAAAGAAAGTCTTATTAACCGCATGGGATTTAATAATGAGGGATTAGAGACCTTTCTGCGTAATGTACAACAAAGTACATTTAGGCAAAAAGGGGGCGTACTAGGGTTAAATTTAGGGAAAAATGCAGATACACCTATCGAGAAAGCAAGTGGTGACTACCTTATTGGATTAGAAGGGGTCTATCCTTTTGCTGACTATATTACGATTAATATTTCCTCCCCCAATACAAAAAATCTACGCTCTCTGCAAGGGGAAGATGAGTTAAGTACTTTACTAAAACAATTACAAGAAAAACGCCTTGCACTCGCTGATTTGCACCAACGCTATGTTCCTATTGCCATTAAAATTGCCCCAGATATGGATAGTGAACAAGTGAATGTAATTGCCCATTTACTCACAACCCATAAAATGGATGGGGTTATTGCGACCAATACAACACTCACTAGAGACTATGTTCAGGGATTTGCCAATGCGACTGAAGCAGGCGGCTTATCAGGACCTGCGGTACATGAACTCTCTTTACGCGTGATTGAAACCTTACGAAAAGCCTTAGGGCAAGAATTTTCAATTATTGGTGTTGGCGGTATTATGTCAGGACAACAAGCCATTGAAAAAGTCAATGCTGGGGCTAATGCTGTACAACTCTATACTGGGTTAATTTATAAAGGGCCTAAACTAGTGCAAGAATGTGTAGAAGCACTAAGAGGGTAATGCTTTAAGTAAGCAATTACAGAAAAGGTATCTCACTACAGGCATAGTAAGATACCTTTTATATTTTTAATAGTATTTAATTTTATATTTAAACTATTATCTGCGTATTTTATAAATATCCTCTTTAATTATCTAGTTTATCCATAAAATGCCCACCCAAACGAAGCACAGCCTCCTTGAGATGATCAAAAGCCTCTTGTAATGCTTGTTGGTCAGCACCCTTAACCCCTAAATCAATATAAGGAGGTTGTCCATTACGCTCTACCGTTGGTAGGCTAAATGTTTTAACCGATGGCCATTTATTTTCAATAAATTCAAGTGTTGCCGTAATACGAGACTCTGGTAAGTTATATACAAATACCGACTGACTTTGCTCTATCTGCGTATTGTGTAAATAGGCATAATGTGTATCTAATACCCACTCTATCATTGACCATGCCATTTCTGGAAAACCCGGTACAAAGGTATGATCTTTAATAAAAAAACCGGGAATTTGATTATAGGCATTTGGAACTATTTCTGCCCCCTGAGGAAATAAACCCATTGCTAAACGGCGTTGATTTTCAGGGGTTCCCATATCTGAACTATAGACACCTTTTTCTGCCATTTTTAACGTTCTTTGTGTAATTAATTCGGCAGCCTCTGGGTGTAACTGTAGCGGTAATTCTAAAGCATGAGCAACCGCATCCCGTGTTTTATCATCAGGAGTAGAACCAATACCACCACTAGAAAACACAATATCACCACTTGCAAAAGAGCGTTGATACTCTTGCACTAACGCATCAAAATCATCAGGAACAAAATGTGCCCATGACAGCTGAAGTCCCCTTTTGCCTAGTAGTTCAATCACCTTGCTAAAATGCGCATCTTGACGGCGACCCGATAAAATCTCATCACCCACTACAATTAAACCAAACTTTCTTTGCTGAGACATTTTTTTACCTACATTTATCTTTATTGCTTCACATCTTCGCTATCCTAAAAAATAGCTCACGACACCAGATTATCCACTGGATTAAATAAGTTACACTACCTTATCAATGCATAGCCATACCTCTTTTTACAGATATAATAACCTCATCAGAAATTTTATATCCAAGCAATTATTTTATAATAGCACAAGCATATCTTTGTGCATGATAAGGATAACCATTTTCTATGTTTATTAATGATATTGTCACTCAAGCAGAAACGCTTAAAACAGCACTTACACACTCAACAGGATTGACGATTGCTTGCTATTGTGCGCAATGGTGCAATACCTGTACCACCTACTTGACTGCTTTTGAACAACTTAGCCAGCAATTTCCACAGCATCTATTTGTTTGGATAGATATAGAAGATTCACCTGAATTATTAGATGATATAGATGTAGAAAACTTTCCTACCATCCTTATTCAACAACAAGATAAAAACTTTTTCTTTGGTACTATGCTACCGCATATCGAACACCTAAAGCGGTTAATCCAAACCACTGAAGAAAATCTCGCGACAACTTACACCATACAGAATGGGCCTGATAATTTAGCCAATCTCTTGGAGGGATAAAAACGTAACAGGCTATTTATTTTATGGTTAAAAGATATTTTAGTATAGCTATTCTCTTTTAGATAGGTTTCTTCTTATACAAAATATTTAATCCTAAAGAATAAACGCTTTTATAGGAATACAACCCCATAAGTACCGATGAAGACCATTTAATATTCTTTTATCCCTTTCAAAATAGTAATACTCTAGCCCACAAAACAATACCCCCAATATAGAAAATCCAATACTGAGGGTATCTATAAATGACGATTTATATAAGCAAAAATCAATTATATTATTTTCTAGGCTTAGGACGACCACCTAATAAAACCGCGAGCGGTGGTGCATTGACCTCTGGGAAATCTCTTTTCTCAATAGTAGAAGACTCTAATAATCCATCATCTTCCTCTGGGTCATACGGAGCATAGAAAAAAGGATCTATAGGTTCTTGCTTACTATATCGATGATAGGTATCTTTCTTCCGACCAGGGTGATAGCGCTCTAAAAAAACATCAGGGATATATAAATCTTCTTTAGGAACAGCGGTTTTCATTAACGCCTCAATATCCCCTAATTGTTTTTCATTGTGATCACCATAAAAAGCAATCGCAATACCTGATGCACCCGCACGACCCGTTCGCCCAATACGATGAACATAATCTTCAGGGTTATAGGGCAAATCCATATTAATCACACAGTCCAGACCTGCTACATCTAAACCACGAGCCGCCACATCTGTTGCCACCAACACTTGCACACGCCCTTCTTTGAAAGCCTCTAAGGCACGTGTTCGTTCCATTTGCGATTTATCACCATGAATCGACTCTGCAGTAATTCCCTCTTGCGTTAAATCACGTGCAATTTGTGCCGTACCTATTTTGGTATTTGAAAAAATAATGACTTGAGACAATTTGCGCGTTTTTAATAAAAAAACCAATGCCGCCTTTTTATGCTCATTCGGTACTTTATAGGCAATCTGTGTAACGGTTGAAGCAGCAGTATTACTCGCTGCCACACTAATTTCAATAGGATTTTTTAAAAAAGTTCGCCCTAATTTACGAATGTCAGGACTAAATGTCGCTGAAAATAATAAACTTTGGCGTTGTACAGGTAGATGGTGTAGGATACGCTCTAAATCAGGCATAAATCCCATATCCAACATTCTATCTGCCTCATCTAATACCAACACATTGACTTGTGCCAATGAAATATTTTTCTGCTCAATATGATCAAGCAATCTTCCGGGAGTAGCAATCAATACCTCACAACCACGGCGCAACTCTTCTTTCTGAGCGTGAATATCTACCCCACCATAAACAACGGCAGATCGTAAGGGTGATGTTTCAGCATAGCGTTTCACATTATCTGCAACTTGATCTGCCAACTCTCTTGTCGGGGTTAAAATCAATGCTCTCACAGGGTGGCGTGCTGGCGATGTACTCGTACTCGCAAAAGGCATCATACGATGTAATAGCGGTAGTGTAAATGCAGCTGTCTTACCTGTACCCGTCTGTGCAGCTCCCATGACATCATATCCATCTATAATAGGACCAATGGCTTGTGCTTGAATAGGTGTAGGGTTGGTATAGCCACTTAATTGAATCGCTTTAAGTAAATCTGGATGCAACCCAAAATCATTAAAAGTTAAATTATTTTTGTGTTCGTTTGCACTCATTATAAGGCTCAGTTTTTATAAGAAGAAAATCTTTGAGAAACAACACTACTTATCCATAAAATATGCGCTTTTAATATAAAAGCCCTGTTAATCAAAGATTCTACACATAAGCTACTATTGTAACCTTTATCAAAAAGATATGCTTGTATATATGGTAAAATAGTTTTCATTTGTGGAGAATTATCATGGCAGATCAAAAAAAACCTGAAGTTATTGAAATAACCGCCCAAGACGTTCCCTTATACTGTCCCCCACCTAACGCCCCTCGTTGGCGCTTACATCCGCGTGTCTTTTTAGATATTGCACATTCACCTGATCACTCTGCAACTTGCCCTTACTGTTCAACCACTTACACACTCAAAGCAGGTGAAAAACTAAAAGGACATTAATAATGGCTGGGCGTATTGATACGAGCGAATTTTATCCACCCTTTTGGTTGCCTGAGGGGCAAAGCCAAACAATTATAGGTAGCAAGTTTGCCCGCTATCCCAAAATTGCATTTGAGCGACAACGTATTACTACGCCAGATCAGGATTTTATTGATTTAGATTGGAATATTCCTCCCTATCCGACTGATACGATAGAGCAATACGCTTTCCACTCCGCCTCAGTTAAGAGCAATACTTTTACCCCCTCTTCTATAGATACTTCTAATAAAAATACCACCCCTATACCAAATTATACAGGCAAGGCATTTGTTCTCTTTCATGGTTTAGAAGGATCTAGTCAAAGCCATTATGCACAATCCCTTTGCCATGATTTAAGATTGGCGGGGTGGGCGGTTGTTGTGGCACATTTTCGAGGCTGTTCAGGTGAACCCAATCGACTTGCTCGTTCCTATTTTTCAGGCGATATTGCCGATGTTGCTACAGTGATGTCCGCTATCAAGGCTCGACTACCTCATGCACAATGGTATGCTGCAGGGGTTTCTATGGGGGGTAATGTCCTCTTAAAATACCTCGGTGAAGCATCACCTCAAACTATATTCTTAAAAGGAGCAGTGGGTATTTCAGCACCTACTGATTTATCTGCCGCCGGTAAGCAGCTAGGGACAGGCTTTTTTGGGAAAGTGGTTTATACCAACTATTTCCTCAGTAGTATGAAACACAAAATACAACAAAAATACCAACAGTTTCCCGATCTTATCCCTATTAAAGAAATCTTAGCGGTTAAAACCCTCAAAGCATTTGATGATATTTATACCGGCCCTATACATGGTTTTAAAGATGCTGAAGATTATTGGAGACGTTGCTCTGCTAAACCCGTATTAAAAAATATTCATACCCCTACACTGATTCTTAACGCTAAAAATGATCCTTTTATTCCTGCAAATAGCCTACCGACAGTAGATGAGGTATCAAGCGAAGTGCTATTACATCAACCCTTACATGGGGGGCATGTTGGTTTTTCTCAAGGAAGATTTCCCTCTCATTTAGGTTGGCTAAGCCAGCGAGTGCTCCGCTTTTTTGAGGATAAGCAATAATAAGGAAGTAACCCGTTTAAGTAAACATACTAAATAGAGGGTAACGTACGATACAAGAAAAGTAGCGCAAAAAAATACCACTGCGATAGGGTATAAATAATTTAGAGGGCATAGAACCTATATACATTGATAATGATTTTCCTACTACATAATGGGTGTAGGGTGTAATGTGTAGGTAAATTTAGCCCCTCTTTTGTAGCATTTATCTTTTTGCTAAACGACCTTTTGCCGCTAATCGCATCCAATTAGACAATGCCACCAAAATACCAAAACTTTCAACAATTGCCGCAGGCACCCACATAATAATTCCACCAAAAGTCTGATCTTTACTCGCAGAAATCGGTAAGGCTCTTCCGCATAAATCAAATAAAGGGTACAAATCATTAGGGGCAAGTGCAATATAAATACCGGCAATAATTTGTGGAATCATCGTAAAGATAGGGGATAAAATTCTTCCTCTTGGCGACATAGCCGCTGGTTTAGAGGGACGTCTATCTAGCACCAAATTCCAATACATAAAACCACTGACCACTACCGACCAATTCATTAAGCGGTAAAGGTAAATATCCAGCATAGAATAAAATTGAACCGTTGGTATCAACCATACCAACACTAAAAAGACAAAAAGGAAAGGAACAAAGTATTTATCCGTACAAATACGCTCTACAATCTGCCCTACTCTACTCGCCAAAAACCGCCGTAACGCCACTCGCCAAGAACGAGGCATCCCTACACGCATCACCTGACCCGGATAGGCTGCCATCACTAATAGAGGTGCTAAATGGTGTAAAAAAACGTGCTGAGCACGATGAACAAAAAATACCCTTTCAGCAAAATAATCAACATGGGTATGTAAAGATAAATAAAGCATCACCCAACCTGACCAGAATAATAACTGACGAGTGAAGCTCACATGCCTAGTCAATGTGCCTTTAATAAATAGATAAGCACTCACTATAAAACAAATCATCAGTGTAGGGGAAAACTCCCAAGGTGTGAGCCACTGTGCGAGCGTTAAATCCATAAAAATCCTTATCTACTCATATTAAAAACAACTGAGTTATTTTTATTCTCTTACTTAAAGGGGTTATTTTATCAGAATACAAAGTCTATCTGATAATAGTACGGTAAATTCTTTTACAATTAAACCACAAAAAGAATTATTTTTAAATATTTTTTAACAAAAATCAAATGAGGGAGATGTAGTTAATATTTGATAAGGAGATTTTTAAGGATTGATTTTAGAAATATATTTTGTATAGTGATAATCACTATAAGATATGATTCAGTATTGTTTTCCTTTTCTCAAAATTTATAAAGACTCAAATAATTCATATTTAACCTACGGTAATAGAGCATTCTACTTTACTTATTTCATTTATCTGATTAGTAGCAAAAAACACAGAAAATAGTGATTAATCAAACGAGTTTTTCAAGCATAGCGAGAAACAACTTAATCGACTTAACACTATTTTGCCGTGCTTTTTACTATAATAGCTATAATATGCTAATAGATAGGGATTAACAATCCAACCACTACACTTTCCCTACCACTTCTTCCGCTAGCTCTTGCAATACCTCTACACTACCTCTACGCGTAGGTTTTAGGTTAAGCGTTACATGAGCCAAACCTTGTGCTTTTTGCTCTTGATAGAACTCTCTCAAACCATTTGCACCACCTCGCAAATAAATCTTATTAAAAAGACGCACAGGCTCATTTCTATCCTCAGACAAATCAATAAAATTAGCATAGCCAAAAGGATGCCATGTACCATCTTGATTGAGAGTCGATAAAGTGTTCACTATTTTAGCGGTATCTTTAGGATCAACACCATGCCAAATCCACGCATCCGCACGATTGGCTAACCAACTCAATTCTTGTCTAGCACGTCCTATCGCCACCATTGGTAGGCGGTGTTTAATTTTAGGAATAAAATCAATATTCCCTTGTAAATCCCCATAGTGATTTCCTTTAAAACGGGGAAAGTCATTCCGTAATAAGGTATCTATCATTTCCCAGCTTTCACGGAAACGCTCTGCTCTATTCTCAAAATCTGCTTTAAATGCAGGATACTCCACAGGACGATCACCACTCGATAAACCCAAAATAAACCGACCATTTGTTAAAACATCTGTACTCGCTGCTGCTTTAGCGATATGAATAGGCTCACGCAAAGGAGAAACAAGCCCTGCTGTACCCAAAGCAATATCTTTTGTTTTCGCCGCTAAATAGCCTAGCGATACAAACGGATCTAATCCTTGCCCGACATCACCAAAGTTTGGATCATAAAAAGGTACATCACGTAACCATAATGCCGCAAAACCTAATTGATCGGCTAATACTGCTATATCCCCTAAGTCTTCAATACTTGGAATAGGCACATCTGCATACCCTTTAAATGGTGCAATTAACCCAAAGGTAAGCTTATCACGTTGAAACACACGAGAAAAAGCACGATGATCAGCAAGGTCAGGTGAAAGATCTGTTTTAGATGCTACCCTTTCAGCATTATTAAATAAATGGCTATCGTCTTTTCCTAAAATCGATAAATTTGGTACATTTTTCATCTTAGTACTCCTTTTCAATAGAAGATATTATATTTCTTATTATTTAAAATGATAATATGTTTTAAAATACAAATAGTTTTGCAAAAAACGCAATAATAAAAGGAATAAAAATGGACTATTTTCATGCCCTTACAATTTTTCAACATATTGCTCATAATGGTAGTTTTACTGCGACAGCTCGACTGATGGGCATTGCCGTATCCTCAGTCACTCGCCAAATTGATACACTAGAAAATCATCTTGGTGTTACACTATTTACACGCTCTACACGTAAACTCACCCTCACAGCAGCAGGAGAACGTTATCTCACTAAAATACGCCCTATTCTAGCGGACTTAGCTGATGCCAATCAATCATTACAAAACGAACAAGCAGAGCCACAAGGTAAACTACGCATCACCTTTCCAATCGATTATGGGAATAGTAAATTAAGTACATTAATCATCGAATTTTCCCAACAATACCCAAAAATTGAATTAGAAGCCTTAGTAACAGATACATTTATTGATCTTATAACAGAAGGCTTTGATATAGGCATTCGCCTAGGAAGAGTAGCAGATGATAGGCTCATTGCCAAGAAACTCACCACACAAAAACGTCTCTTAGTCGCCTCCCCAGACTATCTCTCACAATACGGTATCCCTAAAACACCATCTGATTTAACGAATCACCGCTGTTTACCTTATATTTATCACGGCTATGCTCCTAAATGGTTTTTCCGACAAAAGGGCAAAAGTGAATTTATACCAATAAATAGTTCACTCAGTACAAATAGCGTTCATATTTTACTTTCTAGTGCATTAAATGGACAAGGAATCACACATCTGCCCGACTGGCTCATCATGCCTTACCTACAAACAGGAGAATTACACCCTCTTCTCATTGACTGGCAAATTACCCCAACAGATACTCTTGAGGAAGATGGTATCTATCTTATCTATCCACCCCATTTACGACATAGTGCAAAAGTCAATATATTATCAACATTCCTATCAGAACGAATAAGTAATAGTCGTGCTTAATCCTATTCAAATAGCACAGATATTCTATTAAATGAGAAAGATATCAATACACCCAATTTGTAAAATTAAGTTAGACAAAAGACTAGACAAAAAAGCCATTTACATTAGATTCAGATAAACACCACATTTACTGAAAAGGAACTAACATAAATGACTTATAGACATCTTAGCATAAATGAATTGGTCATAATAGAGGCATATTACCAAATTGGTAAAAAAGTAATAGATATAGCTAAGGCATTAAATCGGTCAAGGCAAACGATCTATAAGGTAATAGCGATGTTAAAAAAGGGTTACTCTGCCTATGAATATTATGAACAGTATAAAAAGAATAAGCGCTATTGTGGACAAGGTAAAACCCAATTATCCAAGAAAGAGAGAGCGTTGATACAAGCCCATTTGAATAAGGGGTGGAACTTTGATGTGATTAAAGGGGTCTATCGCAAGAAGATTTCTTGCTCAATGAGAACACTGTATCGCTTAGTGGAACGAGGTGTTTTTAAGAAAGAGGATTTACCTTGGAAAGGTAAGCGTAGAGCCAATGGACGAAAAGAAACACGGGGTAAACAAGCTTTTGTAAGGGATATTCATGAACGAGCCAAATATTATCCAGCGTTTAAGGAAGAATTTGGACATTTAGAAGGCGATACTATCGTAGGGAAAAATCATCAAAGTGCGGTGATAACACTGGTTGAGAGAAAGTCTAAAGCTATTATTACCTTACAAACAGATGGACGAAAAGCACAGGATATACAAAAGGCAATCAGTCGCTGGATGTCTTCTTTTTCAACTCTACCTCATTTATTTAAATCCATCACCTTTGATAGAGGCAAAGAGTTCTCTGACTGGAAAACGATTGCCAATGCACATGATATTGATATTTTCTTTGCCGATCCAGGCTGTCCAAGTCAGAGAGGACTTAATGAACATTCTAATGGATTATTACGCCGACATGGACTACCGAAACAGACTGATTTTATAGGAATGACTCAATCATATTTGTCCAGTATTGCTCATAAAATAAATATGATACCTAGAAAATCTCTCGGTTATAAAACCCCTTACCATGTTTTTCTGATCTATTTAAAAGAGGCTCTTAAAAAAGCAATGTCTAAAAATGTCTAGCTTAATTTGACAAATGAAAATATAATAAAAGGCTAACCACTTACTTTATAGATGGTTAGCTCTTATTGCTCACCTTATCATAAAATGTATTATTACTAGCTTTCAATTTTTACTTAATTATAATCTTTCTCATTCTCCTGTTAATTATGCAACTTACCCAACTTGAACAAATTTATAAACAAAATAAAGAACACTATTCAGATAATTTTCGTTTACGCATCCATCGTTCACTAAGCTGGTTAAAACAAGCTGAACAAACAGAAGAGTTAGATTTTAAGTTTATTGCCTTATGGGTATCCTTTAATGCTGCTTATGCTCAAGAAATAGATGATAAATTAAGTGAAAAAATTGCTTTTAATGAGTTAATTTTTCGAATCTGTGAGTTTGATAAAAATCAAAAAATTTATCATCTTATTTGGCATACTTTCTCAGGAAGCATCCGTACTCTATTAGACAATCCCTATATTTTCCAACCCTTTTGGGATTTTCATAATAATAAGATTACTGAGCAAGAGTGGTTAAGCAATTTTAAACAATCTAAAAAAAGCTTACAATACGCTCTTTCCAATCAGGATACTGCTAAAATCTTAATTATTCTTTGTCAGCGACTCTATACGCTTCGTAATCAAATTCTACATGGTAGCTCTACATTTAATAGCTCAGTTAATCGCTCACAAGTTAAAGATGCCTGTGCTATTCTAACAACACTTATGCCCCTAATACTAAATATTATGATTGATAATCCGAATGAAATTGATTGGGGAAAACCATTTTATCCTGTTGTTTAGTTAATACTTTTAGCAATACATATTTAAGAGATTTCTTTATATATTGCTTAACTGTATGCAAAACTATCTAAATCTTCTTTTTCCCAAATTAATAAACTCTAATTAAAGTATTAGGTAAATATATCTGCTATTTATCCCTTATAGAATTTATTTATTATTTAAAACATAGAATATCAATTTAAAATTTCTTACTAATTGTTGTATAAATTACACACATCAAAATAATTTACAATTTGTATTCTTAATACATAACCTATTGATATTAAAAATAAAATCAACAATCCCCTCAAAAAAAAAAAAAAAAAAAAAAAAAAAAAAATACAAAAATAAATTAATGACTGCGACATAACCTTGCAAGAAATTAAGCTAGAATCCTTATATATCTCAAGACAAATAGGATTTTTATCTTTAAAGAATACATAAGAAGTAATGCTAATAAATGCTTATATCCTCAAACTTAGAAGGAATAAGTATTAATTTTTGAATTAATCGTAATAGATATTCTATCAACTGATAAAGGAAAAATAATGGCTTATAGAGAGGACAGAGACCTTGAGTTTTTAGCTTATTGCTCAAATGAAGATTTAAATGATCTTGTATATTTATTGACACATGATCCTGAAGATGGAAAAACTCGTAATACGGAAGAACTCACATCATCACAAAACTATAGGCGATATTATCCAGACCATCAAAAATACTGGCAAGACATTGCCGCAGAAATTCAAACATTTGGGGCAAATACTATCGCAACAATCTTTAGGTTAGGTAAAGGAGTCTTGTATAAAGAAATTCTTTGTGATGCATGTGAAGATATGAAGGTAAACTTTAATAAAAGCTCTTCTACTAAAGCTATTGAAAAAAACTTATTAGATAAAGTTTATACACAAGCCATTGAGGATTTATCTGAAGAACAAAAGAAAGAAGTATTACAAAGTTTAGATTTACCTACCACAAATCTTAGTAATCAAGCATTAACAGCTAGCTTACAAGCAGCTCTTTTGAATGTAAATTTTTCACCTATCGTTTTTATGAATTTTGCCCCTATTTTTCTACAACAAACCTTATTAGGACGTTTATTAGGTATTGCAACAGGACCAATAGGGTGGGGACTAACCACCATGTGGACAGTAAGTGATTTAGCAGGACCTGCAAAACGAGTAACAATACCAGCTGTTATTCAAATTGCTATGCTAAGAAGAAAGTACAGTTAATTTTTATGAATCAATAATAGGAGATTAAAATGCCTTTACCATTTATTCTTGGAGCAGCTGCGGCTGCCGCTGCCGTAGCAGGTATCAAAAAAGGTTATGAAGGTTATCAGAAAAAATCAATTGCTGAGGATATTACAAAAGAAGCCCAACAAGCTTATGATAAAGCTCGATCTGATTTTGATAAGGTAGAGAAAAAAACTGACCAACAGCTAGAGAGCCTTGGTAAATTACAATTAAAAATCGGAACAGATTTTGCAGAGTTTAAAAAAATAGCAGAAGAGTTATTAAATAAACTCGCTAAATCCTCTAATAAGGACATTAAGATTAACGTCCCCCCATATCGTCTTAACAAAGTAGCGGATTTATCTCTTTCAGCAACAACCTATATGACACAATTAGCAGGAGCTGGTGTTGCCGGTGCCGCTGCCGCTTATGCTACCTATGGGGGTGTGATGGCACTTGCTGCGGCATCAACAGGAACTCCTATTGCAGCCCTATCAGGAGCAGCTGCATATAATGCTACAATGGCTGCTATTGGAGGCGGTGCATTATCAGCAGGTGGATTAGGTATGGCTGGCGGAGCAGCAATTTTAGGTGGTGTTGTAGCTGCACCTATTATTGCCGTAGCAGGTTTTGCCTATGATAATCATGCAGAAGAAGCATTAGAGAATGCAAGAGATTTTCGTACTGAATCCGCCAGAGCAGTAAAAAAACTTGCTTTAGCAGCAACACACCTCAAAGAAATTGATCTTTATGCAGCTAAAATTGAGAAGGCACTACAACATATCTATGCTAAATTTACCCACTATTTTGAGGATTTAAAGCGTGTTGATTTATCAGTTCGTTACGGTGGTAACATAGAGGAATTAGAGGATGCTACCCTCCGTATTGTTGAAAATGGTTATCTCGTTGCCGCTCTTCTTACTGATATTATTGATACACCACTATTTGTAGTTAAAAAAGATAGTAATGGGAATCCTATCTTAAAGGATAAAGCTGTTCAATTAGAAGTAGATGCTAATGGGCAACAAATTATCAATAAAAAAGAAATTGATGCAGATATTCAAACAGCATTAAACGAAGCTACTCAATATTAATAGTATCTTTAGCAACAAAGAAATAGCAGGACTTATTCCTGCTATTTTTATCTAAAAAGGAATATATTATGGCGACAGCAACAACAGAGTTTAATTTTGTACAAGAACTAGAGAAAACCTTACTACAAAATATTGCCACTTCTTTTCATTTAGACTTCATGCTCTTAAACGATAAAAAAGGAGGTGATGTTGATACGATAAACAATGTTGCTCAAGGAGTCTATGCAACAGAAGAAGAAAGATCTCGTTATGAAAATCGTGGGCAATATAATTCACATGAATATCATACCCATCAAAATTACATTGCTAAAAATAGAGAATCACATAATTTACAACAACAAGGTAAACTTGTAGATAAATATACCGATAAAAAAATTAAGCTTAATGAAAAGAAAAATCTTGATCATATTGTTTCTGCACATGAAATTCATAATGATCCTAGACGTGTTTTAGCTGAAATAAATGGTGCTGATTTAGCTAATCAAGAAATTAATTTTGCAATGACAAATCAATCATTAAATAAAGCAAAAAATGCTTCTAAAATGTCTGATTTTGTCGCCTCTATGGATGCTCGCGTAGAAAATAAAAAGAATGAATTAATTACATTAAAAGAAAAATTAACTACTCAAAAAGATATGCCATTGCATAAACGACAGGAACTAGAAAAGAAAATTAAAAATGCTGAAGACTATATTGAAAACTTTGAGTCTGCTGATCGAGAAAAAATGTTAGCAGCAGATAAGAAAGCACGAGCAGCTATTGACTATGAAATAAATCATACTTATTACACTAGTAGCAAATTTTTCAAAAATACAGCAAGTGCCGCAGGAAATAAGGGTGTAAAAATGGGGGTTCGCCAAGCATTAGGATTAGTGTTTGCTGAAGTTTGGTTTGAATTAAAAACACAAATCCCTAAAATATATGAACATTGTAAAACAAGTTTTAATTTTCAAGAATTTTTATCCCATATAAAAGAAACATTAGCAAATATTTTTATCAGGTTAAAAGAACGGTTCTCTGATTTACTTACCCAATTTAAAGAAGGTTTTTTAGGAGGAATTTTATCAAGTCTTTCTACTACCTTTATAAATATTTTTAAAACCACAACCTCTCTAGTGGGTAAATTAATCCGTGAGATGTGGAACAGCCTGGTACAAGTTGGAAAACTATTATTCTTTAATCCACAAAATCTTAAAAAAGGTGATTTAATCAAAGAAGTATTCAAGCTACTAAGTGTCGGAGTATCGATTGCAGTTGGTGCTATTGTAAATAACTATTTATCAACCATCCTAGTAATACCATTTGGAGAAGAAATTTCAGTATTTATTAGTGGTATGTTATCTGGAATTCTTACACTTGGCTTTACTTATTTTCTAGAACATAGTGAAATAGCTAATAAGATTTGGACATTCTTAAATAGCTTAAAATCTAAATACGAACAAATGAAAGATGCAATGATTAAAATAAATGCAGAGCTTGATCGTTATTTAGAGGAACTAACAAAGATTGAATTTAATCTTAATGCTAATGAATTAACACAATTTGCTCTTACATTAAATAGTATTAATGATGAACTTGAATTAAATACTTTTTTGAAAAAAGAAATTCAATCCAGAAATATCACTCTACCATATGATATTAATGAAGAAGGTGCATTTAAAAAAATGCTCTTAAAAAAGCAACATGAATGCAGTCAAAAATAAACCTTTTCCTTGTAATGCTTGTGGTAAATGCTGTCGAAACGTTCATTTAAGCGAACAAACAAAGTTTCTAGATCGTGGCGATGGCATTTGCCACTATTTTAATGAATCAACCAACCTTTGTAATATTTATGAAACACGCCCTCTCGTATGCCGAGTGGAACAATACTATCAAACCTATCTTTCTGATAAATATGAATGGGATGATTTTATAAAAATTAACTTAGAAATTTGTGAAAAATTATAATTTTTTTTAAAACTAACCCCCTCCCAAAGAGGGGTTTCTCTTCTCTATAAACCATCTAAACAATAACCTCCTATACATCGATAAATAGGCATTCAAATAAACAACCATCTCAACAAACCTTATATTTTTTATACACCAGAAAAACCCAAAATGCTATTAACATCATCACACCAATAAATATTATGGTTTTCCACAAAAACCAACAAAGAAAACCCCAAAATCGGCTAAAATCTCACGAATGAAAATCGGACAATGGACAATCCCCAACCCTGTATTTGTTGCCCCAATGGCAGGTGTAACTGATCGCCCTTTTCGTCAGCTTTGCAAACGATTAGGTGCAGGTTATGCAGTATCTGAAATGGCAGCAAGCAACCCCGCGCTATGGGAAAGCGTCAAAACAGCAAGACGGCTTAACCATGACGGAGAAGTCAATCCTATTACCGTACAGATTGCGGGGGCAGATCCAGAGATGATGGCACAAGCCGCCATTTTTAATATCCATAAAGGTGCTAAGATTATTGATATTAATATGGGTTGTCCAGCCAAAAAAGTCTGTCATGTTGCCTCAGGCTCAGCCCTGCTTAAACATGAAGATTTGGTCGTCTCGATTTTAAAAGCAGTGGTCAATGCCTGTAAACCTTTTGATGTACCCGTTACCCTAAAAACACGAACTGGTTGGGATAACGAACATAAAAATATCTTACGCATTGCCCATCTCGCTCAGGATATAGGTATCCATGCCTTAACCATTCACGGACGTACGCGTGCCGATTTCTACAAAGGAAAAGCCGAATACGATACCATCAAAAAGGTTAAAGTCTCTTTATCTATCCCTGTTATTGCCAATGGTGATATTGATTCACCCCAAAAAGCAAAATATGTCCTCGATTATACCGGTGCTGATGCCATTATGATTGGACGAGCAGCACAAGGGAATCCATGGATTTTTAGAGAAATCAATTATTTCTTAGCACATGGTAAGGAGATGGCACCTCCAAGCCTTCAAGAAATGCAAACGGTTTTACTCGATCATTTGCATGAACATTATCAATTTTATGGTGAATATACGGGTGTACGTACAGCACGTAAACATATCGCTTGGTACATTGCCAATATACCAAACAGCAAGCCCTTTATCACTCATATGAATACCATTGATAATAGTGCCGAGCAATATAATGCCGTTATGGCTTGGTTTAACGAACGTATCACACGATTAGAACAATGAAGAATTTAGATTCAATCGATCAATGCATAAGTGCGAATTTAGACGCTTATTTTAAAGAGTTGGAGGGCAACCCTACTTGTCATGTCTGGGATATGGTCATGGGTAGTGTCGAAAAAGCCATGCTTAAAAAAGTCATGGAATATACCAATGGGAATCAGTCCAAAACCGCTGAAATTCTTGGTATTACCCGTAATACTCTTCGCAAAAAACTTATTTCTAACCATCTTATTAACGAAACATGAAACTTTCTACCGCCTTACTTTCCGTTTCTGATAAAACGGGTATTGTTGAGTTTGCACAAGCACTTGCTGCTCGTGGCATTAAACTATTATCGACTGGTGGCACAGCTGCCCTTCTCAAACAAGCTGGCTTAACGGTCACCGAAGTCGCTGAACACACAGGATCACCTGAAATTTTAGATGGACGCGTTAAAACACTCCACCCTAAAATTCATGGAGGGTTACTGGGTCGCCGAGACAATGCAGAGCATTTAGCCACCATGCAAGTACATGATATTGCCCCCATTGATTTATTAGTAGTCAATTTATATCCTTTCCGTGAAACGATTGCTAAGCCAAATTGTTCTTTTGCTGATGCGGTAGAAAATATTGATATTGGTGGGCCTGCTATGTTACGAGCAGCCGCCAAAAATCATGGAACAGCAGAAGGCGGTGTGACTGTTGTAATTGATCCAAGCGATTATGCTCAAGTCCTACAAGAAATTGATACCTTAGGACAACCTTCTTACGGTTTACGCCTTAAATTAGCCGGTAAAGTTTATGCGCATACTGCAGCTTATGACGGCGCTATTGCACAATATCTTAGCAGTATTACTGAAGCAGAACCTGCACAAGACAAAGCACCTGATCGCCAACCTTGGGCTGATACCCTAACCTTACAACTTCAAAAACACCAAAACTTACGTTATGGTGAAAACCCCCACCAACAAGCTGCTTTCTATATTGATCCTAGTCGTGGAGCAGGTTTATTAGGGAATTATGTTCAATTACAAGGAAAAGAGCTTTCTTATAATAATATTGCCGATGCAGATGCGGCATGGGAATGCTCTCGTAGTTTTGATGTCCCTGTTTGCGTGATTGTAAAACACGCTAATCCTTGCGGTGTTGCCATTGCAGATACGCCTTTTGCCGCTTACCAAAAGGCGTTTAAAACAGACCCTACCTCTGCTTTTGGTGGCATTATTGCTTTTAACCGCACGGTTGATCTAGCCGTTGCCGAAGAAGTCAGTAAACAATTTATGGAAGTGCTACTTGCTCCAGACTATACAGAAGAAGCCCTTGCTTTACTCACCGCTAAGAAAAATGTACGTGTACTTAAAGTAGCACAAGGGACAGCTCAAAATCCATTTGATGTTAAACGTGTTGGTGGTGGTTGGTTAGTTCAAGACCATGATGCATTTGATGTTCCTGTTGAATCACTCAAAGTCGTCACAAAAAAACAACCTACTGAACAACAACTCAAAGATCTCATGTTTGCATGGAAAGTTGCTAAATATGTTAAGTCTAACGCTATTGTTTTCTGTGCTAATGGGATGACAATGGGTGTCGGTGCAGGTCAAATGAGCCGATTAGATTCAGCACGTATTGCCTCTATTAAAGCAGAAGCCAATGGCTTGAGTTTAAAAAATACAGCAGCAGCGTCCGATGCTTTCTTCCCATTCCGTGATGGTTTAGATGTGATTGTGGCAGCTGGTGCAGATTGTATTATTCAACCCGGTGGCAGTATTCGTGATGAAGAAGTCATTAATGCCGCAGATGAACATGGTATTGTGATGGTTTATACAGGTACTCGCCACTTCCGTCACTAATAAAGATAGAGGATAAGTAGCGTGAGAATCATTGGGATCGATCCTGGTTTACGGAAAACAGGTTATGGCATTATTGATACACAATATGCTCAATTGAGCTATATCAGTAGTGGCACGATTACAATTCCAACCGATCTTGCGCTACATCGCCGTCTCAAATATATTATGGATACTATCCGAGAGGTTATTGCCCATTACAAGCCCTCTCAGTCAGCCTTAGAAAAAGTATTTGTGAATACCAATCCACAAACCACTTTATTATTAGGACAAGCTCGTGGAGCAGCTATGTGTGCTTTAGCCGATACGGGTTTATCTGTCGCAGAATACACCGCATTACAAATCAAAAAAGCCGTAGTAGGTCGTGGTCATGCTTCTAAAGATCAAGTACAATTTATGGTACAACATCTTTTAAATCTTAATGGTCGCCCCGAGCCAGACTCTGCGGATGCACTCGCCTGCGCCATTACACACGCTCATGCCTTACCTCTTACACAAAAAATACAGGATTTAGACATGGATACGACCCATACCGCCCGATTACGTCATGGTCGTTTACATTTCTAAGGTTTGTTTTATAGGAAAATCGTATTATGATTGGTCGTATTACAGGTATATTAATTGAAAAACTCCCCCCTCATATCTGTGTTGATATCAATGGTGTGGGATATGATCTTGAAGTGCCTATGAGTACCCTATACGATTTACCCGATCTAGGGGGAAAAGTCTCTCTTTTTACACATCTAGCCATTCGTGAAGACGCACATATTCTCTACGGTTTTCTGACCGCAGAAGAGCGTATCGCTTTCCGTTCACTCATCAAAGTCAGCGGTATTGGTGCTCGTACCGCACTCGCTATTTTATCGGGAATGAGTAATCAAACCCTATCACAAGCTATTCAACAACAAGATGCTAGTTTACTCGTCAAAATCCCAGGTATCGGTGCTAAAACAGCTGCTCGTCTCTTACTTGAGCTAAAAGGCAAATTTGATTTAAGTAGCCATACTACCGAAAACCAGCAACCAAGCGTACAAAGCGATATTCTTAATGCCTTAATGGCACTGGGTTATTCTGAAAAAGAAAGCCGTCATGCGGTTAAACAACTTCCTGCTGATATATCGGTCTCAGATGGTATTCGATTAGCTCTACAGCAGTTTGCAAAATAAATCATACGGTTAAGTCTTCCTATTAGTACACTATCATTCTCTCTATTTTAAATATTAAAATACTGTATAATAATCCAGTAATCAATCATTTCATAGATACTTATGCCTATTGTGCCTGACAACTTATCTTCTCAACCCTCTCGCGGTATTATCAGCCCTGAGCGCCATAATACGAAAGAAGAATCTATTGAGCGAGCCTTACGGCCTAAGTACCTCAAAGACTACACAGGGCAAGATAAGGTCTGTGAGCAATTAGCCATTTTTATTGCTGCCGCACAAAAGCGACAAGAACCCTTAGACCATGTTCTCCTATTTGGTCCCCCGGGATTGGGTAAAACCACGCTTGCCCATATCATTGCCAATGAAATGGGGTCTCAAATGCGCCAAACATCAGGCCCCGTTCTTGAAAAACCGGGCGATCTGGTCTCTCTTCTGACAAATTTACAAACAAATGATGTCCTCTTTATTGATGAAATACATCGTCTATCCCCTGTTGTTGAAGAGATACTTTACCCTGCCTTAGAAGATTTTCAGATTGATATTATGATTGGTGATGGTCCAGCCGCCCGTAGTATCAAAATTGATCTTCAACCCTTTACCCTTGTCGGTGCCACTACACGAGCAGGGATGCTCACTAACCCCTTACGCGATCGCTTTGGTATTATTTCTCGTCTTGAATTTTACTCCACCGAACATCTCGCCAAGATTGTAACGCGTAGTGCTGGGCTACTCCACTGTGAAATTACCCCTGAAGGTGCAACTGAAATTGCCCGCCGTTCTCGTGGTACACCTCGGATTGCCAATCGCCTACTTCGCCGTGTTCGTGATTATGCTGAAGTTAAAAATAACGGGATTATCTCTGATACTTGCGCTGCTGATGCATTAAGTATGCTAGAAGTTGATCCCCACGGTTTAGATCTAATGGATAGAAAACTCCTTGAAACCATTATCCATAAATTTGATGGAGGCCCTGTTGGTGTCGATAACTTAGCCGCAGCGATTGGCGAAGAAAGCGATACCATTGAAGAAGTCATTGAACCCTATCTTATCCAAAGAGGGCTTATCCAACGTACACCACGTGGACGGATTGCCACACAAAGTGCTTGGCTACATTTTGAATTAATACCACCTAAAAAGGACATACACCCAGAGTTATTTTAAGAGCATACCATAGAGTAGTCCCTTACCTACTCTATGCCAGTTACAGTCACTTTGCTCAATTATTTTTATACTAGATAGTATATTCAAGCGTAAAAATACAGTATATTTTCTACTACCAAGCGATTTGATGAGAGAAAAAACACATCTATCCGTTACGCTAAAACTTCTAATACTTCTTTCCCATACGTATTTAATTTAAATAAATTTACCCCATCAATTAAAGATAACCTTTTTAAACTGGATGGATTATCAATCGCAATATTTTTTAAAGTAGTATCATTAAAAATAAATTGAGCATCCAAACCATCTTGCTGACCCCTTGCGACACACCATGCTTTTAATTTGAGATAACGCTCATATGCATCGGGGTATTGCTCTTGGAAAGTTTTCTTACGTGTAGGCATAATATTTTTTGATTTACCCGTTAGTAAGATAGATTCTTGGCGAAGCATTAATACTGCCTCACCTTTTAATAATGCCCGACTACGCTCAGTTAATGCTAAGGTAGAATACCCCTCAAAATCGACCATCAAATAACCTTGCGCTAAGAGTTGGCGAATAATACTATTCCACTGTTCCTTACTATACTCTTTACCAATCCCAAACGTACTCAATGCAGTATGAGAAAACTCCTTAATACGATCGGTCTGATTACCCAATAAAATATCAATGATATATTGTGCCCCAAACCGTTGATGGTATTGATAATAAAGACGATAAACCGTTGATAATACTTTTTGTCCTACCTGCGTACCATCCCATAATTCTGGAGGGGTAAGGCAAACATCACAATTTCCACAGGGGGTACTTACCTCACCAAAATAAGAAAGTAATTGCACTCGCCGACAAGAAGCGGTTTCACATAATGCCAACATAGCATTTAATTGATAACGTGCTTTTTGTTTAAATGACTCATCACCTTGAGAGGTTTCAATCATTTTATATTGCTGTAAAACATCTTGTAGTCCATATGCCATCCATGCGGTAGCAGGTAAACCATCACGCCCAGCCCTACCCGTTTCTTGATAATAACCCTCAATAGATTTAGGAATATCAATATGTGCCACAAACCGTACATCTAATTTGTTTACCCCCATACCAAAGGCAATCGTCGCTACCATAACTAGCCCATCCTCATGTAGAAATCGGTATTGATGATCTGCCCGTACTTGAGCATCCATACCCGCATGATATGGTAAAGCAGGTATCCCTTGTTTATTCAAAAAAGCCGCTATCTCTTCACAACGTTTACGCGATAAACAATAAACAATCCCTGATTCATTGGGGTGCTTCTCACTAATAAACTGAACAAGTTGTTTGCGAACCTGATTTTTCTCAACTATTTCATACCGAATATTTGGACGATCAAAGCTAGATACAAAGGTTTTTTTAAGTTGTAGTCGTTCTTCTATTTCTTGCCGTGTTGTACTCGTTGCCGTAGCCGTTAAAGCTATACGAGGAACATGGGGCCATAATCGCTGAAGCTCAGATAAACCTAAATATTCAGGACGAAAATCATGCCCCCATTGAGACACACAATGTGCTTCATCAATCGCAAATAGTGAAATAGGCGCACGCTTTAACAAAGACAAACAACGAGCGGTCAATAACCGTTCTGGCGTAATATAAAGTAAGTCAATATGACCCTGTACCCATGCATTTTCAACCGCTTTGAGAGCATCTAACGACATCGTGGCATTTAAACATGCAGCCCTTATCCCCAGTCCTAATAAGGCTTGTACTTGATCATTCATTAAAGCGATTAAAGGAGAAATCACTACCCCCGAGCCTGGGCGAACCAACGCTGGCACTTGATAACAAAGCGATTTACCTGCACCTGTTGGCATTAACGCTAAGCAATCATCTCCATTAATTAAATGTTGGATAACATCTTCTTGATTACCTCGAAAATGATGATAACCAAATATATTTTTGAGTACTTCTAACGCACGTTGGGAGGAAAAGGACGGGATTGTTGCCATCTCATAGGGCATTCGGCTAAAAGGGGTTATTTTACCATGTGAACTATTGACACAAAACACATACGACTATTTCTGTTATGGAAAATATAATTTTCTTCTTATTATTGTTTGAATTTAGGTGCTTAATTAAACTGATACCCTAAATCATCACACCACTTATCACTATAACAAACATAGTGCATATAGAAAAATCTCTCTCAACAAGTCTCAATAATACCTAAAAAGGAATAAACATCTTAGTTGCTTACCACCCCAAAATAATATTTATACGATTAAACTAAGAAATAGCAACTTTTTACGAGCAAAATGCCATAAGAGTGTATCAATGACACGATAACTAGACTTTAAATATTGAGTATTTTTATCATGTAGAAAAGTGTCGTTTTCAGGTTTTATAGATAACCCAAACATATTTTAGACAAAAAATACCGCCCTCTAGGCGGTAATTCTTCAAAATGGTCGGGACAGTAAGATTCGAACTTACGACCCTCTGGTCCCAAACCAGATGCGCTACCAGGCTGCGCTATGCCCCGACTTCAAAATTGAGTTATCTCAATCAAGAATATAAATTATACGCTAATTACATAATTATGCAAGTCTTTTATTTCACTTTTGTTGTTTTATCGCTACTTACTATAAAATCTATGCTTAAATAAAAATTTCCACTTATATTCAAACTTAAAAAATACACTACTAAAAATAAACGAATAGCGAAGTTATACAATAATTGTTTTATCTCCTGTATTACACTATTTCAATAGCATAATATTTTTTATACGTTTCGATTTAAAAATAAGTTCAGCTCTCTCTACAGATTATTCTTTAATATATCCTCTAACAAGAAAGAAACAAAAACGATATTCAGTATATCTTTGCTATTTATTTTCTTCCCCAAGATTTTCTTGTGAATTATCAATAATTATTGTTGTTTTTTTTATACAAACATCATTTTTTTATCAAAAACAACCCAAAAGACTAGACAATATTTTTTAGATTAGGCATAATTACATCTTTCACAAAACGCACTCGTGGTGAAATAGGTAGACACAAGAGACTTAAAATCTCTCGGGCATTACGCCCGTGCCGGTTCGATTCCGGCCGAGTGCACCAATTTTATTGGTGTGATAGGAAGCTTGGCAGAGCGGTTGAATGCACCGGTCTTGAAAACCGGCGAGGGTTTGCGCCCTCCGTGAGTTCGAATCTCACAGCTTCCGCCAATATAAAGATAAATAACCTCCGCTATTGGAGGTTTTTTTGTTTCTATCAAATGTAGTTCCCCCTTAGTCAATTTACCTTAGTCAATTTATTTTACACCCTATAAAATTATTACCCATCAACCTACCTTCATTCCCTCTAACGTAACGAATCAAATTTAAAATTTGATGATGCCACTCGCTTATCCCATCCTGTAAAAACCTTAATTTAAGAGAAAGTCTATCCTTATCACTTCCCTTCTTTGCAAAACTATCTGAAACTGATTAAACTTATCATTAACGACTATTAGTTAAGTGAGTTGATCATGACATCCAATTCTACTTTTTATTTCCCTGCACCAATTACACAACACTTTTGCACCCAATGCGGACATCAACTCACTCGAATGCGACCACCACTTGACAACAAAGAAAGAGATTGTTGTACTCACTGTGGGGCAGTTCACTATCGAAACCCTTTACCTGTAGTTGGCACATTACCTATTTGGGAAGATAAAATTTTACTCTGCAAAAGAGCGATTGAACCATGCTATGGAAAATGGACTTTACCAGCAGGCTTTATGGAACTAGACGAAAGTACAGAACAAGGGGCAATACGAGAAACCCTTGAAGAAGCAGGGGCTCATATCCAACTACAACAATTACTCACTATTTTAGATGTTCCCTCTGTCAGCCAAGTACACCTCTATTACCTTGCCACACTACAAAATCTTCATTTCACCCCAGGTGAAGAATCTTTAGAGGTTCAATTATTTTCTTTTGAAAATATCCCTTGGGCAGAAATTGCTTTTCCAACTGTCGAAAAAACATTACGTTATTATATAGAGTGTTATCCACACTCAACTCCCCCTCCTCTACACCTTGTATTACCTTAATTAATCAACGCTTATTTTATAAGGATAGATGATGAAAACGATTGAACAACTCTTACAGCACCCCGATATTACCTTCACCCCTATTGATAACGCTATAACAGTGGTTAATCCTGCTACACAAACCCCTATAGCCTATGTTCGTACGACATCAATACCCACACTTCACACATTAATTAATCAAGCCGAAAAAGCACAACAAGTGTGGCAACAAAAAACTGCCTTAGAAAGAGCAGATATTCTCTGGAATTGGTACTATGCCTTAAAAGAGAATAAAGAAAATCTTGCTCGCATTATGACTATGGAACAAGGCAAAAGCCTAACAGAATCTCGTGGGGAAATTGATTATGCCGCCAGCTTTATTCGTTGGTTTGCCGAAGAAGCACGCCGTATGGATGGCGATATTCTTACCAGTGTTAAGAAAACCCAAAAATTACTGGTAATTAAACAAGCCATTGGTGTAACAGCCGCCATTACCCCATGGAATTTCCCGGCGGCAATGATTACTCGTAAAGCCGCCCCTGCCCTTGCTGCTGGATGTGCGATGATTGTTAAACCAGCTAGCCAGACACCACTTAGTGCTTATGCACAAGCAGTATTAGCCTATGAAGCAGGTATTCCTAATGATTTATTTGTCATTATAAATGGCAAGGCTGCCGACATTAGCCAAGCCTTTGCAGATAACCCGATCATTCGTAAAATTAGCTTTACTGGATCAACAGATGTAGGAATTAAAATTTTTGAAAAGAGTGCTAAACATATCAAAAAATTAAGCCTAGAACTTGGTGGTAATGCCCCCTTTATTGTCTTTGAAGATGCCGATTTAGAAAAAGCTGCCGAAGGTCTTATTCAGAGTAAATTCCGTAATAGTGGGCAAACATGTGTATGTACAAACCGTGTATATGTACACCGCTCTATTTACGAACAATTTGCTAAGATTGTTGCTGAAAAAACCTCAAATCTTAAACTTGGTAATGGCTTAGAAGATGGTGTTCAGCAAGGCCCGCTTATTGATGAAAAAGCCGTTAGCAAAGTCGAAGAACATATCGCTGATGCACTAAGTAAAGGTGCACAATGTATGGTAGGGGGCAAGCGAAGTGTATTAGGCGGTACTTTTTTTGAACCAACTGTACTGACACACGTTACCCAAAATATGAAAGTTGCCAAAGAAGAAACATTTGGTCCTCTTTGTCCTCTCTTCCCATTTGATACAGAAGAAGAGGTCATTGCTCAGGCTAACGATACAGAATTTGGCTTAGCATCCTATCTCTTTACCCAAAATACCGCTCGTCAATGGCGTGTGGGAGAAGCCTTGGCATACGGTATGGTAGGTATTAATACAGGGCTTATTAGTAATGAAGTCGCCCCCTTTGGTGGTGTTAAATTAAGTGGTTTAGGTAGAGAAGGCAGTAAATATGGTATTGATGAGTACCTAGAAATGAAGTATATGTGTGTCGATATAAGCGAATAGCCACTAATACCCAAAACACTAGGATAAATTTATCCTAGTGTTTTTTTATACCCTTACATTTTGAAAAGAAAAGGTGTATAACTATAAAGAGGTTATGACACTTATTTGACTTATTTATACGATAGTATGGATAAAGCAGATTAACGGTGTACACCGCAAAATATATGGTTATATACTCAAAGGAGATTAAGACATGGAGAAAAAGATAAAAGATAAAATAAAGACCATATCTTATTTAAAAGAACAAGATATATCTATAGTCAATCCCAATAAAAAGTATATTATCAATAACCACCAAAATAATGAACCTCTTCAACAAAAAATAAGTCTTATTGGACTACATACTTTCTTTATGGTGATTTCATTTTGCTTTTTATTATTTATTTATAAATATTGGAGTAGTAAAAAAAGCAATCATATTACAGAATCACTCGTAGAAGTAGGCGATATTCTATATAACTTTATCCCCTTCCTTATCCCTATCTTGATGATTATGGTACTTTTTCGATTTGGATATAGATCAGACAAGCGAACAACCTTTTTCCTTAATATGACCACGGCTTTCTTTCCCATTATGCTCTTAGTACAGCTTACTACAGGATGGAACGGTCATCAAAAATCATTTGAAGGGATTATTTTATTCTTAGAATTAACATCTTTAGTCATTGGAACATTATTACTCAGTGAAATCCTACTCAAATGGATAAATTTTTCTTATAACAAAATAACCCCTATACAAAGATTTTCTTATTATGCTTTACTTTTTATAGTACAAACTCTACTTATTCCCTTTATTTTTATAGGGATTGATTATCAATTTGGTAAGGAACAATACTTCAATATTGATACCATACGACAAGCTACTCAACAATATGGAATTCAACTGATACCATTTATCCCTATCTCCTTATTTATCCGATATTACACTAAAAGTATCCGCTCCTATCTTTTCAGTCTTTCTTTATTAATTATTCTACTATTTGCTAGCTATTACCTCTTAGCATTTAACCTTCCCTTCACTAAAGGCAATCCTCTTTGCTATATATATTGGACAACAATTATTCTCTTATGGTCATTATTGAGTGAAGGAATAGCAACATTATTACTTTTACTAGGAATTCAGATTACTATCAAAAAGGAAACATAATGAACACTGGAAAAAATAAGATAAATAATAAATATCACGAAGACTTATCATTTGGGGTAGATAATTCTATTCCTACAAAACCAATAGGACACAATTCCACAAATCAAAAAGACTCTTCTAAGAAAATAGATTTTATGGTTAAGTATTCTTTTTCAGCCATAGTTTCTTTTTATTTTTTATTATTTATTTACGAGTATTGGATAAATAATAAAGACAACCATAATTTTATAGAAGCAATAGCAGAAGTAATTGGTATGTTCTTCAACCTGAGTCCCTTAGTCATCCCACCCCTTTTTATTATGACACTTATTCGGTATAAATGTAGAAAAAAACCAAAAACTGCATTTTTCATCAATAGTTTTATTTCCCTCTTTCCAATCTATTTCTTTATGCAATTAGCTTTTACATTTAGTCATGGTAGAACCTCTTCTGACGTAATCAATTTATTCTTACAATTATTTTCTTTAGTAATAGGAACATTATTACTCTGTGAAATCCCTCAGAAAAGAATACAGAATATAGAAACAGAGAAATCAGTTTCCTTATCTATAAAAAATATACCCCTATATATCTGCTTTTTGATAACTCAACTCACCATATTATCTTTTCTCATTCATTTATTTTGATTTATATGATGCCTATTTAAACTATTCTTCTTTAAATGATATACCATTTCCTCTACAATATATTATAAAATTTGTACCTCTAACCTTTATTGCTGTCTTTATTAAATATTATGCTAAAAACTTTGAAGACTATTTACTCAAAACCTTATTAGCAAGTGTATTCTTATTAATAGCCTACGATATTTTCACCCTTTCTCCTCTTATTTTTCACATTGTAAAATATCTCTACGAGCTTGGGATTATCTTACTATGGTTAAGCTTTAGTGAAGGACTAAGCCATTTATTGTATGCACTATGGGTAAAACTAAAAAACTTTATTGTAAATAGATTCTTGAAGTAGAAATAAATTCACTTAACAGATTATTAAAAACAGAGAGAATACAATGAAAAAGCAGTACCGTATTCAACAACAAAATAGAGATATAGCAATAACTATCTATTTTTAGTAATCCATTATTCAACCTCAGTTTTTTAGTAATCCCAACTATTATGGTTAAGTTTTATTTTAAAAATAAACTATAGATTGCTTTTTTATGCAACTTAATCTTAAGATAGAAATATAACATTTTAAAAACTGAGTTGATAAGGTAAGATGTGTAGTATTGCACTTCATTTTTGAATCAGCCAAATAAAAAAGTTTAAAATTAAAGAAATTAATAATTGTTGATGTACTATTTAGTGCGGCTATTTAATTATAGTTGTTATAAACACTTGAACTTATTATTAAATGCTTTTTATGACAGACTACAGTAGTGGATTTTTATTCTTTCGGAGTCACTATGAATAAATTTTCTTTTTCTTTAATTTCACTTGTCTTACTCAGTGTTTCTTATTCTTCTTTTGCCTCATCCTTAAAAAACTCAATCGCAATTAATGAGGCGAAGTGCCTTGCATTAAAAGAAACATCAATTCTTAATACTGAAATTCAAAGAGTCGAATGGAATGCAAATGGTGAAATCCCTGCAGATAAAATGTCAGCGTTTACTGGAGGAGCTGCAAAAAATTTATATACCACACCACATTGTATTGTGGAGGGGGAAATTGGTGCGAGAACTGGTGTGGACGGCAAACACTATGGCACTCGTTTTCAGCTACGCTTGCCTAAAAATTGGAATAATAAATTTTTATTTCAAGGAGGGGGTGGAGTAGATGGCTTTGTTGCACCTGCTGTTGGTAATATTCCATTTAACACGACAACGGCAACACCAGCTTTAATGCGTGGTTATACGGTAGTCAGCATGGATGGAGGACATCCAACGCCAACGCCTGAATTTGGAGCAGATCAACAAGCACGACTTGATTTTGCTTACCAATCTATAGGTAAAGTGACAACAGTCGCAAAACAAATTATTCAGCAGATTTATCAACAACGACCTAAACATAGTTTCTTTATGGGATGTTCAAATGGAGGACGTGAGGCAATGATTGCGGTACAACGTTATCCTCTGGAGTTTGATGGGATCGTGGCAGCCAATGCTGGTTTTCGTTTATCTCGTGCAAATATCGCCCAACAATGGGATCTACAGCATTTTATGAGTATAGCACCAATCAATGCTCAAGGCGAAAAAGTCTTATCTAACGCATTTACCCAAGAAGAGTTAGATAAAGTATCTAACGGTGTATTGCAACACTGTGATGCCAAAGATGGTTTAAAAGATGGCATTATTAATGCATGGGAGAGTTGTGATTTTTCACCAGATTCCCTTGACTTACCGAAAGAGAAAATTACAGTATTAAAATCGGTATTTGATGGTGCAAAAGATAGTAAAGGAAATCAAATTTATAGCGGTTGGTACTATGATTCAGGTATTAATCAGCCTAATTGGCGTAATTGGAAATTAGGTTCTTCACAAACAGGTGAAATTAATGCATTAAGTGCAACCTTAGGAGCAGGTTCACTGACAATGTATTTTATGACACCCTATAATCCGAACTTTAATTGGCATAAGTTTGACTTTGACAAAGATACGCCTCGTGTATATCAAACCGGCGCAATAAACGATGCAGTTTCCACAGATCTAAGTAGCTTTAAAGCCAACGGTGGTAAATTGATTATCGTAACAGGGGTATCTGATCCAGTATTTTCAGCAAAAGACCAAGTAGCATGGTTTAATGAATTTCAAAAAGATACCCAAAATGTGAAGGAATTTTCCCGACTTTTCGTTGCTCCGGGGTTAACCCATTGTGGCGGTGGCAATGGGTTAGATGATTTTGATCCTCTGACAGCATTAGAGCAATGGCATGATAATCATCAAGCACCAGAAAGTCTGTTGGCGAAAAGTAAAACTTATCCAAATAAGCAAATGCCAATTTGTGCTTATCCTAAAATTGCAACTTATATAGGTGGTGATGAAAATAAAGCAGAGAGCTTTGAATGCCGACAACTAAATTAAAAACAATTGCAAATGCCGTTGTTTCTTTATCATTTTGATTCTAAAAAAGATTATAAAATCTTATAAATAATCTATAAAATTTTAAATATAAAATATTAAAACCTATTATATAAATCTTATATAATAGGTTTTATATAAATATAGTAGATTCAAATTCACTTATTCTACTACTTCTAAATGAGAAGTCCAATCTAACTCTTGTTCTAACCAATTAATATACTCTAACCCTAATGGATCAATAAAATGGCGGGGTTGTTGAGCAACATAACCATAAGGGTCATTTGTTAGCGTAGGCCCTAGAGGGTCAGGCTCTAAATAATGTCCTGCTTTAGGATCATAGGTTCTAAAATAATTATCATGCAATTGTGTTTCTACATCATAGTATTGCCCAGGTTGTCGTAGATTAAATTCAATATTCTCTTTGATAATAGTTGCCTCTCCCATAGGGCTATAATAGGCTGCCCATTGAATATTTTGCTGTTCATCTGATACTAAAAAGGGTTGCCCAAGGTGATCATTATGAATATAAAATACTTTTAGTGTATCTTGATGCTCAACAATTCCCTCTTCATTCTTTCCTTGAGTAGAAACATTATTCTCTTTTATCCTTTTACCAAAAACAGTATCCTCCCTTTCACTAAGAGAAATCACTTCTTCTGTAAAAGCAATAGGCATTATGCCTGAATAATAATAGTGTCTTTTTAAACTTACTTTTCCTTGTCTTTCTATGATTTCTTCTACTAATTTATTTTCTTTATACTTAAAATAAATGACTTTATCTTTCAATGTTTTCTTCGTACGGATACCTCCCTCATAATCATATTTTGCAATAAGCTCATTACCCTTTTTAACCGAGTCAATCCGCCATAAAGTATAGGATGAATCTGTAAGGTTAGCATTTGCTTCTGTACGGTTATTTTTATCTTCTTGTGTATTCTCTCTATCACGAATTACTGCTCCTTTTTGCTTATCACCCAATTTACCCTCTTCTACAGAGATAGTTCGTTGCATTATTTGATAATGTAACCGTAGATTATTCACCTCAATAATACGCTCTTTTTGCGGATGATATACAACAGGTTTCTCTGTCTTTCCATCAATAGCATAAGCAGCACTATTCCCTTCTCGTTGCCAAGCATAATAAAACGTATGAGAGGCTATTGGCTTTGTATGTTGAGGGGGTTCTTCTACCTGCACTTTTTCTTTAGTTTCTACCGTAGATTTATTATTTATACTGGTAGTATGAGCAGATAACTCACTGACATCAACTGTATTAAATACTTGTTGTTCTCCCTTATTGGGTACTACTTTTTTCTGATTGGGTATATATAACTTTTCACTATCCACGCCATCATAAATATTTTGTAAACCTACTATTAATCGTATTTTATTATCATAAGAATACTGTTGATATACTGTTTTATTCATCTCATGAAAAATAATTTTTTCAGCGAGCAAAATACCCTCAGGGCTATATTGTCGTTGTTGTGTCCAAATTGGTTTTCCTGCTTTTTCTAAGATGAGATGTCGGTCTTGAAAGTTTTTATTATTTTGCTTTAAATATAAATTATTTTTAAAGATAAGTTTATCCTCTTCTAGCTTAACAAACGGCTGGGCCACATTATCCTTATTTTCTTCCAGCAGAATACTATGTTGAAAACCAACTTTTTTCTTACCTGTTAAAACATTTTCCCATTCAATAGGCATCCCATTTGAATGATAAAAAATAGTTGTCTTACCCCATGTAGGGTGTTCAAAATCAATAGACTTTACATTAGCTTGTTGATCTCGATAAATAGAAAACCCATTGATGTAGCTTAACTGTCCCTGTGCGTTATAACTCGCTTTTGTTCCCACTTGAGGGCAAAGATAACACCCTACACCAGAAACCTCTTCAAGCAAATACTGCCCAGCTTTCATCACTCCTTTAATGAATGTTTGTTGTCCCTCTTTATCTGTTACTACGGTTAGGCTGTGTGTGTTATTTTGTGTTGCTTCTTGCTGATAATCAATGGTTAATGCTTCATCTACTAATGTTGTATAGCTATAAATTGCCTTTCCATCTGCTTGATAATGCCATTCATTTAGGCGTAATATTTTGCTTTCTGGTGTGATTAAATGAATCCCCGTCAAACGATAAGGATCACCTGCTTGATGTATTTCCTCATAGAGATATTCTCGTTGCCATTTATCAGCACGTACAACTTTTAATAAACGCGTAGCAGAAAAATCAGTCGGTATATCATATTGATAGCTAAATATACCTACAGGGCTTTCCACTTGTTTTAATACATAATGTTGACCTTGTAATGCATAGTGAAACGTTAAGGTTTCCTGTTCATTAAAGACACGAGAAATATACGGTTTACCATCTAATAGCTGATAATCAATATACACTTTAGGAAAACCAAATAACGCTAATTCAATCAAATAACCTTGTGCATTGAAAACTCGCAGGCTACCTTCTGGTCTATGCCACTCCCAATTTCCTTGCGTGTTTTGTTGGATATAACCTTCATTAGTATTTTGTGCTACTGCCTTCCCATTTTTGGGAGAGCTAAACAGAATTCTTTGCCCATCATCTAATACAATCTGCCAAGCGTGCGAAAAAGGGTATAAATGTGTTGAATAAGAATGTGTCCACCCTGCCCCCATTGGATTAGCCACTGTTGCCATGGCATTGTAATACCGTGTCATTTCTAAGCCTGAAGGACGCATCAATACATCTTCTTCTTGTTGAAACTTATTACCACTCATTAAATGAATGGGGTTACCCACCCCCAAATTCAGTTTAGGTTCAAATGCATGATAGGCACAAGGATTGCCTGTTTTAGCGGCTAAACACGTTTTTACCTCTTGTGCAACGGTATTATTTACTATCAAAAAGACAAAAAGCCCCCACCAAATATACTTCATCACTTACCTCACCAAAAAATAGTAGCACTATAAAAACTAAGTCAGTCGATACACCTGATTTGGCGTATCCCAACTTAGCTTTTATTTATTTTTAAGTGAAGAAAAAGATATTTGCTCGTAAAATATTATCCTAAGACATTGTCTATAACTCTTTTCTTCACTATGCCTACCTCTATTCATACAAAATGAATAAGGCAATAAGTATTATTGTTAATGACTTTTTGAAAAAAAGAAATTGGATAAATTTAGCATAGGCTATTTTTAGCCTACATAATACAGCCTTTTAAACTGCCGCAGTAACAATAATTTCCACTTTCCAATCAGGATTGGCTAAACGAGCCTCCACGGTTGCTCGTGGCGGCGCATTTGTTTTAGATACCCAAGCATCCCAGGCTTTATTCATTTCATCAATCTCTGCGATATTACTGATAAAGATTTGTACCATAAGCAAACGGTCTTTATTCGTCCCTGCTTGTGCCAATAAGCGATCAATGGTTTCTAATACTTGTCGTGTTTGCCCCTGCATATCTAAACTAGCATCATCAGGTACTTGCCCTGCTAAATAAGCCACTCCATTATATACCGCCATATCTGAATAGCGTACTTCTACATTTGTTCGTTTTATATCACTCATCAAACATTCCTTTTATCTATACTGTTTATCCCAAATCATACAATAATAATATATTTTATTTACCCTAAATCACATCTAAAAAAACATATACAAGATTTCTATACCCATCCTTTCACCATACAGCCAAGCAGTATTCTCTACCTATATCAAGAAATGACTTTAACCCCTATAATAAAGTACGAATAAATAGCCATTCACTTAATAAATTTTCTATGGCGAAGAAGAAGTCCTATATACACATTACCCCTTTGGTAAATCAAACACATGACGTAAATAACTTAAATACTCTGGATCAACACTCATAGTTTTACTCGGTTCATCCGATACTTTTGCAACAGGTTGTCCATTACACCCTACCATCTTCATCACAATTTGTAGGGGAGGTACACCAATATCATTTGTCAGATTTGTACCAATACCAAAAGAGGTTTTGCAACGTCCTTTAAATCGTCTAGCGATTTCTAATGCCAACTCAAAATTCAAGCTATCTGAGAAAACCAATGTTTTCATACGAGGATCAACCCGATTATTGAGATAGTGCTGTAATAATCGTTCTCCCCATTCAAATGGATCACCTGAATCATGACGCGCACCATCAAATAATTTGCAGAAGAACATATCAAAATCACGCAAAAAAGCATTTAACCCATATACATCTGATAGGGCAATGCCTAAGTCTCCTCGATATTCTTGTGCCCATTTTTCAAGAGCAAAGACTTGCGAATCTCTCAAACGAGGCCCTAATGCTTGGCAAGCCTGTAAGTATTCATGAGCCATTGTCCCTAATGGTGTAATATTATATTTTTTAGCTAACCATACATTACTAGTGCCGACAAATTGCTCAGGTAAATGCTGCATTAAGGTATATACAACCTCATCATGCCATTCTTTAGAAAAACGGCGACGTGTCCCATAATCAGCAAATTTAAAGTCAGCTATATCCGTTGCATTTTTGACCAAGTCTATCTTTGCTTTTAATCGCCGGCGACCCTCTGCAAAATCCATATTTGGATAAGTATTTCTGAAATACACTTCATTCACAATAGCGAGAACAGGAATTTCAAAAAGAATCGTATGCAACCACGACCCCTTAACTTGAATATTGATCTCGCCATCTTCAGGGGCTTCAGAAACAGTAATGCAGCGCTCAGGCAAATGGAATAATCCTAAAAACTCTACAAAATCTTCTTTAATAAAGCGTAAATTTCTCAAATACTCCAACTCATCATCAGAAAACCTTAATTGACATAAATGATGAATTTCTTCTCGAATTTCTTTGATAAACGGACGTAAATTAATCCCTTGTGTACGACATTTAAAAAGATATTCTACTTGCGCACTAGGAAACTGATGCAATACCACCTGCATCATACTAAACTTGTACAAATCAGTATCTAATAGTGAATTAATAATCATTCCATTACCTTTTTGCATAAAACTACTATAACGTTATCATAGCTTTAGGGTTTTAGGTACTTTTTTAGAAAATAAAGAGTAAAATCATACATTATCAATTTCTTTTTTGTGGAAATCCAAATGACCCATGTAGTAACTGAAAATTGCATCAAATGTAAATATACTGACTGTGTTGATGTTTGTCCGGTGGACTGTTTCAAAGAAGGTCCTAATTTTTTAGTTATTGACCCCGATGAGTGCATCGACTGTGGTGTTTGTGTACCAGAATGCCCTGCTAATGCTATTTTTGCTGAAGAAGATGTACCAGCAGATCAAGTTAACTTTATCAAAATCAATGAAGAATTAGCACCTACTTTTGGTTTTATTAATCGTTCTAAAAAACCGCTTGAAGATGCGGACAAATGGAATGGTGTTCCTGATAAACTTCCCTATTTAGAAAAGCCTTAATATGTCAACTGAACAACGATATACCAAAGAAACCATTACAGATATTCGCTATTGGGTAGATAATAAACTCTTTTCTATTAAAACAACTCGGTCTCCTGAGTTTCAGTTTAAACCAGGGCAATTTGCGCGTTTAGGTTTGCCAGAACAAGAAAATGGAGAACCTACTCTTTGGCGTGGTTTTTCAATGGTAAACCCTGTTGATAGCACTGACCTAGAATTTTATGCAGTTGTCGTACCTGATGGGCAGTTTAGCCCTCGATTAGCCGCTTTATCGATTGGTGATTCACTCTACATTGATAAGACACCTGTTGGTTTTTTAACACTTGATAATTTTCCTAATGGTGGTAAAACCCTTTGGTTACTGGCAACAGGGACGGGTTTATCCGCTTATTTATCTATTATTCATGATGCCACCACATGGGAACGTTTTGATCAAGTGGTTTTATGCCACGGGGTTCGCTATATCAACGAACTTAGTTATCAAGAAACCATTGCCCAATGGAAATCCCAATGGGGAGATCGTTTTATTTACTTACCACTTCCTACGCGTGAACCTCATGCACATTACCCTCAAAAACGCCTAACACACCTGATTGAACACGATGAGTTAGCTAAACTAGCAGGAGTAGATTTAAACCCTGCAACGGATTGTGTGATGTTATGTGGTAATCCCGATATGCTAACAGAGGCTCGTAAAATCTTAAGTGAAAAAGGATTTGCTGCAGGTCGCCGAGGTAATATCGGTAATCTTGCTGTTGAGAAGTATTGGTAAGTATTGATACACCCTTAAATTTAAAATAGAAGTGCAACATAAATAATCCATTAATCAATGTAGAACCCCCATGTTGCACTCTAACGTAAAGTCTGCCTTCTGATATATCTATACCCCTCTAAGGATTTTCTATTGTATGAGTGAATCAACACAAATACTGATTCAAAAAATTGACACTATCCTACCGCAAACACAATGTACCAAATGCGGTTATGAAGATTGTCATGCCTATGCTACTGCCATTGCTACAAAGGGTGAATCCATTAACCGATGCCCCCCTGGCGGTGAAGCAGGTATTGCCAAACTAGCAGCATTACTCAATACTCCCCCTCTTCCACTAAATACAAGCTGTGGGGAGACTACCCCCCTACATTGGGCAAAAATAGATGAAAATCACTGTATTGGCTGTACCCTCTGCATAAAAGCCTGTCCTGTGGATGCCATTATGGGGGCAAATAAATTTATGCATACCATCATTTCAGACTTATGCTCTGGCTGTGAATTATGCGTTCCCGTTTGTCCTGTTGACTGTATTCAAATGATTCCTGCGCCCAAAGAATGGACTCAACTTGATGCAGATGATGCCAAAGCACGCCATGAGCACCGAACAAAACGTTTAGCAGATTTAGCGGCAAATGAAGAGGAACGTTTAAATCAACATTCTTCCCGACCAACAGATATATTATCCTCTGCTGATACAGTTGCCGAAAAGCTCCATAAAGAGGATAAACAATCAGGGATTTTACAAAATAATCAAGAAGCAAGTCATGCAAAATCAGCCGCTATTGCTATGGCATTAGCACGGGCAAGAGCAAGACGCCAATCCGCCCAATAAACAAATAGTTTTTACCATTCTCTACTTGCCATAAAAGTATTGATATAAATATTGATAATCCTGATACAGTAGAATGTATTTATGAATAAACAAAAACGTACCGAAATATTTGCTCGCTTTCAAGCGGCAAATCCAGATCCTAAGACAGAATTACTTTATGAGAATCCTTTTCAGCTATTAATTGCGGTGATTCTTTCTGCCCAGGCAACAGACAAATCTGTCAATATTGCAACTCGTCCTATTTTTTCAACACGTAAAACAGCACAAGATATTCTGGATATGGGACTGGATGACTTTACACAAGCTATTCGTTCTATTGGTCTTTATAAAACAAAGGCTAAAAATGTACTTAAAACCTGTGAAATACTAGTCAATCAATACAATGGTGAAGTACCTCAAACGAGAGAAGCCTTAGAAGCATTGCCTGGTGTTGGTCGTAAAACAGCAAATGTTGTCCTTAATACCGCTTTTGGGCAAGCAACAATGGCAGTCGATACACATATTTTCCGAGTATCTAATCGCACAGGGATTGCTCCAGGGAAAAATGTACTCGAAGTAGAACAAAAATTACTTAAAGTTGTCCCAAAAGAATATTTACTCAATGCTCATCATTGGTTAATTCTTCATGGTCGTTATATCTGTGTTGCTCGAAAACCTAAATGCCCTCATTGTAATATTTCAGACTTATGTGAATATAAGGACAAAACAAAACCCTCGTAGGGACTTTGGGTAGAGGACTACTATTTACACACTAGTCCCCTATCCTTTTCTTTATATCGAATAAGCCCATATGATATATCAAGCTTAACCTACTATTACCCAAAAAAGAGTGCTTATTTTCCTGATATAACATATGGGAGTTGTATATAAACAAAGCAAATACGACACTTTACCAATCCATATACTCAAATCATTACTACTTTTTTACAGTAAATATTGTTTCTCTCATATCGTATTCCCCTACTTAATCTAATGGAAAATACGATTCTATTTTTACTTTATCTTCCTAACACCTAATCTAGGTTTATAATAAATCTCTCTTATTGTTAAGGACGACTATGACTCACCCTTGTATTGTTATTCAATCACCTACACTCACTCTATCAAAAATGGAACAAATTGCTGCGATTGCTCAAGCAAATCAGCTTATTTTACAGGGAGCTCATGCAGGATTATTAGTAGATGTAGATATAAATAGTATTGAAGAAGTCAAGCTGTTAGCAAAAGTAAGTAAGGCAGATTTTGCTTTTTTTCCACAGTCCTTAGCAAATTGGAGCGACATAAAAGTCCTTGCTATGGATATGGATTCAACACTCATTAATATTGAGTGTATTGATGAAATTGCGGCAATCGCAGGTCGTAAAGCGCAAGTTGCCACCATTACAGAAGCAGCCATGCGAGGGGAAATAACTGATTTTGCTGAAAGTCTTCGCCGGCGTGTCGCTATGTTAGAAGGTGTCCCCGCTAGCGCACTTGAAAAAGTATATCAAGAAAAGCTATTCCTTAATCCCGGTGCAGAATATCTTCTCCAAAAAGCCCATGAGGCAGGTATTAAAACACTATTGGTATCTGGTGGTTTTACCTTTTTTACAGAGCGACTACAAGCACGTTTAGGTTTATCTGAAACGCATGCCAATACATTAGAAATCGATGAAAAAGGTCTTCTTACTGGACGAGTTCTTGGACCTATTATCGATGCACAAGCGAAAGCGCATTATTTAGAAGCACTAGCAGCAAAAGCAGGGGCAAGTATTCAGCAATGTATCGCTATTGGTGATGGTTCAAATGATTTACTCATGATGGAAAAAGCTTACTATTCTGTAGCTTACCGAGCTAAACCTATTGTACAAGACAAAGCCCGTTTTAGTATTAATCACTGTGGATTGGATGCTGTAATTAATTGGTTTATGCCTGACGAACATTAATTATTTAATCTTATACCCCCCTTTTTATAGCAATAATATGTAGATTTTCTGTACAAATAATAGAAAAGGGAAATAAATATTATCGGTAAATAAGCAATAACTCTATAGTTCATTATTCTAAGTGCCTATTTTTATAAAAATACTTGTATTCAATAAGGTAAGTAGAAAATTATTTTTAATATTTACTTTATTTCATAAAGGCATAGCCTACTATCATTACAATAAATTTATCAGTACTCTACAAAAAATATAAGTCATCTAATCGATGACTTATACCTCTTTTAATACAATGGTTGCTTTATACCACTTTTACATGTAGGCGTACATCTACATTACCTCTTACTGCATTAGAATAAGGGCATACTTGATGAGCTCGCTCAATCAATGCCTGTGCCTGTTCTTGGCTTAAACCACTCACTTCAATAGTAATATCCAAATCAAGACTAAATGCACCATCTGGTTTTTGACCAAGACCAACACCTACTGAAGTTTTAGAGGATTGGACAGGTAATTTCATTTGTGTAGCAACAAGTGATAAAGCACTATCAAAACACGCTGCATAACCCATTGCAAATAATTGTTCAGGATTTACTCCTTTTTTATCTTTTTCTTGAAAAGATACTAAATCAAATCCTAATGTTCCATCATCTAATTGTGTATGACCAGAACGTCCTCCAATAGAGGTAGCACTTGTATGATAAAAAATTTTCATATCTATTATCCTTTTAGTTGAGAAAAATCTAATTGCCCTACTTTTTCAATTGCTTTAAGATAGCTAGGGTATGAAGCAATTTGTTCTGCATAACGGGCTATATTTGGAAACTTATCACCCATCATAGCCGTCACAAACTGAGCGGGGAAACTCACCATAAAATCAGCTCCAGTTAAGTCTTTTCCAAGTAACCAATGATGATGCATCAAATGCTGATCTAAGTAAGATAAATGTGTCATAGCATTATCCAAGGCATAGCGCTCTTTAACCTCTTCTTTTGCCAATCGAAACACCATTAATGCCATCATTAACGAACCTTCAGCATAATGCAACCATTGAATATATTGATAATATGCTTTTGTTGCAAAATTAGGTTTTAGCCTATTTTGTCCATATTTATCAATTAAATATTCTACAATAGCACCACTTTCTGCTAATGTAACTTCTCCATCAACTAACACTGGTGCTTTACCTAAAGGATGGAAAGTTTTAAAAATATCAGGAGCAAGACCTGTTTCTGGATTACGGTCAAACGCCTGTAAATCATATTCCAAATCTAACTCTTCTAAAAGCCATACAATACGTTGTGAACGCGATTGGGTTAAATGATAAAGTGTAATCATTCGATTTATCATCCTTAAATAATTCATTATTTTCACTATTAGATAGGCTAAAACCGTATTTATTACTACTATCTAGTGATAGATGACGGTACTATCTTTTATACATATAATTTTTAATCATATATGTAGTTCTCATAAGATAGCATAGAGTATTAGCAAATAATCATACAAAAAGATATGATTATTTCAATGGTTTACACAATGAATAATATCTATTAAAAATTTTAAATTAATAGTTTTAATTTAAATATTTTAATATAAAAATAGATATGTCATGGAAGTATTTTATTTTCTAAATGAGAAGAGAATCCAATAGTCTTTTTTATAAACTTTGTCGATGTTAGTCTTCAGTATTGAATCCAAAAGGGGAAAAAATTGCGAGTTTAATGCGTTAAGTCAGCATAATGTAGTCAGCGTCATTCAGCAGATAACGCAAAGTATATCGATTTATCGATGGCGGTAGCGTTACGATTCACCCATTAACGAGATAGATATAACGTGGCGATACGATAAGGGGAAGGGAGGAAAAGATGGGCAATAAAAAACCTCTCAATCGGTCTAGGATTGAGAGGTTTAGGGAATAAGAGCCTGACGATGACCTACTTTCACAGGTGTCCACCCACTATCATCGGCGCAAAGGCGTTTCACTGTCCTGTTCGGGATGGGAAGGAGTGGGTCCACCTTGCTATGGTCGTCAAGCGTAAACGGATTAGGCTTGTTGCTTTAGCCCTTTGGAAGAAACACAGCTTGTAGGAATTGAGGGTTATGGTTATTTTGAAGTTTTCTGTTAATGGGGCATACCCACACTTTTCTCGTTAACCGATAAAGTTATAGGATCAAGCCTCACGGGCAATTAGTACTGGTTAGCTGCATACATTACTGCACTTACACACCCAGCCTATCAACGTCCTGGTCTCGAACGACCCTTTAGGGGAATCTAGTTCCCGGGATACCTTATCTTCAGACGAGTTTCCCGCTTAGATGCCTTCAGCGGTTATCTCTTCCGTACTTAGCTACTCGGCAATGCCATTGGCATGACAACCGATACACCAGCGGTACGTCCACTCCGGTCCTCTCGTACTAGGAGCAGCCTCCGTCAAGTATCCAACGCCCACGGCAGATAGGGACCAAACTGTCTCACGACGTTTTAAACCCAGCTCACGTACCTCTTTAAATGGCGAACAGCCATACCCTTGGGACCGGCTACAGCCCCAGGATGAGATGAGCCGACATCGAGGTGCCAAACACCGCCGTCGATATGAACTCTTGGGCGGTATCAGCCTGTTATCCCCAGAGTACCTTTTATCCGTTGAGCGATGGCCCTTCCATTCAGAACCACCGGATCACTTTGTCCTGCTTTCGCACCTGTTCGACTTGTCAGTCTCACAGTCAAGCACGCTTATGCCAATGCACTATCAGCACGATTTCCGACCGTACCTAGCGTACCTTCGAACTCCTCCGTTACACTTTGGGAGGAGACCGCCCCAGTCAAACTGCCCACCATACACTGTCCCCAACCCGGATCACGGGCCTAGGTTAGAACCGCAAACAAACCAGGGTGGTATTTCAAGGACGGCTCCAACAAAACTAGCGTTCTGTCTTCTGCGCCTCCCACCTATCCTACACAGGCCGGTTCACAATCCAATGTAAAGCTACAGTAAAGGTTCATGGGGTCTTTCCGTCTAGCCGCGGGGAGATTGCATCATCACAAACACTTCAACTTCGCTGAGTCTCAGGAGGAGACAGTGTGGCCATCGTTACGCCATTCGTGCAGGTCGGAACTTACCCGACAAGGAATTTCGCTACCTTAGGACCGTTATAGTTACGGCCGCCGTTTACTGGGGCTTCGATCAAGAGCTTGCACCCCATCACTTAACCTTCCAGCACCGGGCAGGCGTCACACCCTATACGTCCACTTTCGTGTTTGCAGAGTGCTGTGTTTTTAATAAACAGTCGCAGCCACCGATTCTCTGCGGCCTCTTGGCGCTTTTACACGCTACAAAGGCATACCTTCTCCCGAAGTTACGGTATCAATTTGCCGAGTTCCTTCTCCTGAGTTCTCTCAAGCGCCTTGGAATATTCATCCCGTCCACCTGTGTCGGTTTGCGGTACGGTCAACATTAAACTAGAGCTTAGAGGCTTTTCCTGGGACCACTGCCTGTTACTTCGGGGAATAAATCCCCTTCGGGTCAATCTCTTGGATTTCGCTGCCGGATTTGCCTAACAGCCACCTTAAAATCAACAACGAGTACTACCAATCACTCGATAACATTTCGCAATCCGTCCCCCCATCGCATTTAATGTCGGTGCTGGAATATTAACCAGCTTCCCATCAGCTACGCATCTCTGCCTCACCTTAGGGGCCGACTCACCCTGCGCCGATGAACGTTGCGCAGGAAACCTTGGACTTACGGCGAGGGAGCTTTTCACTCCCTTTATCGCTACTCATGTCAGCATTCGCACTTCTGATACCTCCAGCAGCCTTTTCAAGCCACCTTCTCAGGCTTACAGAACGCTCTCCTACCGCGCATAGTTGCCTATGCACCCGCAGCTTCGGTAACTGGCTTAGCCCCGTTACATCTTCCGCACAGGACGACTCGATCAGTGAGCTATTACGCTTTCTTTAAAGGGTGGCTGCTTCTAAGCCAACCTCCTGACTGTCTATGCCTTCCCACTTCGTTTCCCACTTAGCCAATTTTAGGGACCTTAGCTGGCGGTCTGGGTTGTTTCCCTCTTGAGTCTGGACGTTAGCACCCAGTGCTCTGTCTCCCATACTGTACTTGTCGGTATTCGGAGTTTGCCATGGTTTGGTAAGTCGCCATGACCCCCTAGCCATAACAGTGCTCTACCCCCGACAGTAATATATGAGGCACTACCTAAATAGTTTTCGGAGAGAACCAGCTATTTCCAGATTTGTTTAGCCTTTCACCCCTATCCACAGTTCATCCCCTAATTTTTCAACATTAGTGGGTTCGGTCCTCCAGTATCTGTTACGATACCTTCAACCTGACCATGGATAGATCATCTGGTTTCGGGTCTACACCCAGCGACTAAAATCGCCCTATTCGGACTCGCTTTCGCTACGCCTTCCCTATTCGGTTAAGCTTGCCACTGAATGTAAGTCGCTGACCCATTATACAAAAGGTACGCCGTCACTCCAGATTAAAGCATCCTGACTTGAATGCCAATTGTCACTCCCTTTATCTCTTTTAAAAAAATGACCTTCGTCCATTTTTCCTAAAGGATTAAGAAGCTATTCACTCCTTTTATATCTTTTGAAAAAATGGCCTTCGTCCATTTTTCCTAAAGACCCAAGGTGCTTTAATCTGGAGCTCCGACTGTTTGTATGCACACGGTTTCAGGTTCTATTTCACTCCCCTCCCGGGGTTCTTTTCGCCTTTCCCTCACGGTACTGGTTCACTATCGGTCGATCACGAGTATTTAGCCTTGGAGGATGGTCCCCCCATCTTCAAACAGGATTACACGTGTCCCGCTCTACTTGTCTGACGCTTAGTACCACGTAAAAAGTTTCGTCTACAGGGCTATCACCTGCTACGGCGGTGGTTTCCAACACCTTCGACTGCTTTTTACGCTATCTCGTCTAGGCTCTTCCGATTTCGCTCGCCGCTACTGTCGGAATCTCGGTTGATTTCTTTTCCTCGAGTTACTTAGATGTTTCAGTTCACTCGGTTCGCTTCATTACCCTATGTATTCAGATAATGATACTGCAAAAGCAGTGGGTTTCCCCATTCGGAAATCTGCGGATCAAAGCTTATTTGCTAGCTCCCCGCAGCTTATCGCAAGCTATAACGTCCTTCATCGCCTGTGATCGCCAAGGCATCCACCATGTGCACTTAGTCACTTGATCCTATAACTTTATCGGCTTAATGCCTACTTTGCTATAGCATAAGTTAACTTTACGGTTTTAGATAAATAAAAATTAAGTAAAATACACTCATCTTTCCATTTACCTTGGATATTAACGCCTTTTTGGTACTGGTTCGTACCCGTTAACACCCATTTGCTTGAGTTTGCGTGTTTATGCCGTTCATCAATGTTTATTCATATAGGGGTTATCCTATATGCGTTGAGAACTTCAAAAATAATAATGCAATCACAACCCATCAATAAGTTGGCTTAAATTCCTGGTGAAATTTAAGTTCACTTTATTTACTTGTTGTGCTTCTTCCAAATTGTTAAAGAACAGCCGACTATTGTAGCATATCCTGCTGCAATAGACAATAAAAACTTGTTCGTTGTTTTTTAAAAAACGCTACCTAGTCACCGAATAGAGTGGTGGAGGATAACGGGATCGAACCGATGACCTCCTGCTTGCAAAGCAGGCGCTCTACCAACTAAGCTAATCCCCCGTGATTGGTGGGTCAAGCTGGAATCGAACCAGCGACCCCCGCCTTATCAAGACGGTGCTCTAACCGACTGAGCTACTGACCCAAATTCTAGCTACGTTTTTCATGAACAACCGATAAATGTGGATGCTTTGGCTTTAAAGCTCTTGCTCTTAAAGGAGGTGATCCAGCCGCACCTTCCGATACGGCTACCTTGTTACGACTTCACCCCAGTCATGAATCCTACCGTGGTGACCGTCCTCCTTGCGGTTAGACTAGCCACTTCTGGTAAAACCCACTCCCATGGTGTGACGGGCGGTGTGTACAAGACCCGGGAACGTATTCACCGCGACATGCTGATCCGCGATTACTAGCGATTCCGACTTCATGCAGGCGAGTTGCAGCCTGCAATCCGGACTACGATCAGGTTTATGAGATTAGCTCCACCTCGCGGTTTGGCAACCCTCTGTCCTGACCATTGTATGACGTGTGAAGCCCTACCCATAAGGGCCATGAGGACTTGACGTCATCCCCGCCTTCCTCCGGTTTATCACCGGCAGTCTCATTAGAGTGCTCTTGCGTAGCAACTAATGACAAGGGTTGCGCTCGTTGCGGGACTTAACCCAACATCTCACGACACGAGCTGACGACAGCCATGCAGCACCTGTGTTTCGGTTCTCTTGCGAGCACTGCCAAATCTCTTTAGCATTCCGAACATGTCAAGGGTAGGTAAGGTTTTTCGCGTTGCATCGAATTAATCCACATCATCCACCGCTTGTGCGGGTCCCCGTCAATTCCTTTGAGTTTTAATCTTGCGACCGTACTCCCCAGGCGGTCAACTTCACGCGTTAGCTGCGCTACTAAGTCCCGTAGGACCCAACAGCTAGTTGACATCGTTTAGGGCGTGGACTACCAGGGTATCTAATCCTGTTTGCTCCCCACGCTTTCGTGCATGAGCGTCAGTATTATCCCAGGGGGCTGCCTTCGCCATCGGTATTCCTCCACATCTCTACGCATTTCACTGCTACACGTGGAATTCTACCCCCCTCTGACATACTCTAGTCCGGGAGTTAAAAATGCCATTCCAAGGTTGAGCCCTGGGATTTCACATCTTTCTTTCCGAACCGCCTGCGCACGCTTTACGCCCAGTAATTCCGATTAACGCTTGCACCCTACGTATTACCGCGGCTGCTGGCACGTAGTTAGCCGGTGCTTATTCTTCAGGTACCGTCATGACTTCTTGGTATTAGCAAAAAGCTTTTCTTCCCTGACAAAAGTGCTTTACAACCCGAAGGCCTTCATCGCACACGCGGGATGGCTGGATCAGGGTTGCCCCCATTGTCCAAAATTCCCCACTGCTGCCTCCCGTAGGAGTCTGGGCCGTGTCTCAGTCCCAGTGTGGCTGGTCGTCCTCTCAAACCAGCTACGGATCGTTGCCTTGGTAGGCCGTTACCCCACCAACTAGCTAATCCGATATCGGCCGCTCCAATAGTAAGAGGTCTTGCGATCCCCCTCTTTCCCCCGTAGGGCGTATGCGGTATTAGCTACGCTTTCGCGTAGTTATCCCCCGCTACTGGGTACGTTCCGATACATTACTCACCCGTTCGCCACTCGTCAGCAAGAGAGCAAGCTCTCTTCTGTTACCGTTCGACTTGCATGTGTAAGGCATCCCGCTAGCGTTCAATCTGAGCCAGGATCAAACTCTTCAGTTCAATTCCTGTTTTCTTGTGATAGAAAAATCTATCATCGCTGCTTCACTCAAAAGAAATAACGTTTTATGTATAAAACCTTACTTCTTCATATATGTAGTGTAAGCACTTAAAATAACTTGTAAGCTTACCCCGTGATAGGGTAATGAGCTTTGCATTCCAAGCACCCACACTTATCGGCTGTTAGTTGTTAAAGAACAGATTCGCTTTGAGGCGACGTTGCGTTGAGCAACGAAAGAATGTAATTATGAACTAACTGACTACATTCTGTCAAGTGTTTTTTTAAAAAATTTAAAATCTTTTTTAAAAAACGAAAAAAGAAACAACACATTACGACGATTCTTTTTTCACTTGACCGCTTGGCACAAACACTGTTGTGCAGCGAAGAAATGTAATTATGCCAACTTCTACCCGCTTTAGCAAGTGGTTTCGATCGAAAACCTTGCTATCAGGTAGATTTTCCTTCCGTTTAACACCTCAAAGTAATGCTGTAATACCTTGATTTATCATCTCTTTTTAGTATTCCATAAAATGTCGTTAAAAAGACACATACTTTCTTTTAACCTGTTGCTTTTTAGCTATCAATAATTTTTTTACAACTTATTTTTTATAGCCCCCCTTTCTATCATTATTGTTTTTTAACTGAACTTCTTTTTTATCATTGTTGTTTTTAGGCACACTGTATTTTTAATAGCTTATCCTTTTATTGGCGTTATAGACCCTCATCATATACATAATATACATACGCGGTGAGAAATAGCGATTATATATTGTTTAGGCATCACGCTATCTTATGGGTATTAGGGTATATAGAGATACATATACCCTTTTTCTTAATGAAAGAAAATCTTAATAAAGAAATAGCCTATTGTATCTAGTATATGTTGTATCTAGTATATAGAGACCGTGATAAACTCCTTTTCTCTGATATAGGGATAGCGATAGGCTCATTTTCTCTGTTATATAATTCGTTTTATCTTAGCCATAAAAATAAAAATAGAAGAGCACCCTCATCTCTCCATCAAACGAATAAATGAACCCCATATCTAAATAGACGTACTTCAACAATAAGCATCTCAATGGTAGTAATACCCCCCTCTTTGTTAATATCACAGCATAAGATAATAAGATAACGATAATGATTACCCTAATAAATGATTACCCTAATAAAAAGTTTATTATCCTGATTAAAAGTACCTTTATTAACCAATCGCTCCCACTCACTTATCATCTATTCATTATTTCACTCATAAAGTAGCTTTTATACAACAAATTCATCGAAATTATTTTATTCGCTACACGGCTTTCTTTACACCCCCCTTGAACGCTTTTCTGATACTCTCTTTTGATGGGCTATACGATAATCCGTTAATGCCTTTTTACTTCCCTTCACAATCAGCACCCTATTCCATGCCCCCATTTATTTTTGCCTAATGCAAGCAATAAGTGATTGATTACACGCTACTTGTAACTATTTGTTTTATTCTTATAATCCTCTATACCTAAAAACCACTACTGGTCTAAATCGATATCAAAATGTCCTATATTAACCACTTTCATCGACTTACCCATTCCCTTTTTTGTCCATAACAATCTACGGCACAAACCTCTTTTCCACCTCTCTCCACTAGGATATTATTAGCCTACTTCTCAAAAAGCCTATAGAGAAAGCCTTTTCTTTGTGTTAGATTAGGGGCTGTTAATAGCGTGTTTTTATCTTTATAGCAAAAAATAGGATTACTTTTTATCATTTTTGTGTGGAAAATCGCTTTCGTAAAATCGCGACAAAATCCCCCCTTTTTCCACGGATTGGTTTGAGCCCAAACAGTCTGCTATAACCGATAAAACAACAGATTACCCCTTTGATAAATTCAGGCAATGATAGCGAACAGGAGAGATTATGCAAGACGAGATATGGGATCAATTTGAGTTATGCCATCAACTCACTATAAAAGAAAAACAAGTCATGTGGTTAATCGTGCTAGGTGTTCCCACGCGTAATATTGCCCTAATATTAGAATGCTCTTCTCGAACGGTTGAATACCACCGAAAGCATATCTTGAAAAAACTAAATCTTCATAGCACATTAGCCCTATCCATATTTATTAAGCATCTCCTACGCACACCTCCTAGCCCCGCCAAAGAAAGACTTTTTGTTGAAAAAACACACCGTCTTTTGTATCACACCAACAAAGAAACACCAGACCATACCATATGGCATCCGTTTTATGATGCTAGTACCTCATCAATCGCTGCCCTCGCTGAAAGCAGTACCGATACATATCAACCCAGTGGAACGCTCTCTGAACAACTTCAACAGCAAGCACAGCGATATATCGCCAATGCAACAACCCCCTCTACGCCTGTTCCCCCTAATAAACCACCTCGCAAGAAATAAACTCATCTTCTCACTATATTATTAACACAACAAGTATTGCTCTATTTATTTACTATATTGAATAAGATGATTGTTTTCTCTCACTAAATAAATTATTACTACCGTATAACTTTTATCAATAGAGGTATATTATGCCAACTCACTCTCATTTTTTAGATGTCCTCACTCCCAGAGAAAAAGAAGTTATGTGGTTAGTATCACAAGGCACTCAAAATAAAGCTATTGCTCTTTTATTAGGCTGTTCTATTCGTACCGTTGAAGCGCACCGGGCAAGAATTTTTAAAAAACTCAATGTTCGTAATGCCGTTGAGCTAGCACTTAAATTAAAATAGCTATCACCCTACAAATAGCTATCATTGTTTATCACAGCAAAGTATCTTCTTTCCCCTCAACCATCAATAAGTATCATTACCTTTAGCCTCTTTATACTTACGTCATTTTCATTATTCAATGTATTTTTACTACAAAAAATACACCTTATATCCATTACCTTTTACTTAAAATGAGGTTATTTGACGACAACCTTAAATAAATTATATGTAAATTTACTTTTTTAACCAAAATTCTTTCATTTTAGGTTATGCTTAAACTTCCATTAACTCGACGTCCAGAGATGTCAACAGAACCTTATCCGTCCGCAGTAGCCGAATCGGACAAAATCAAAACGGCTAAAAAATCTTTCTCTCAACGACTAACACAAAAAGTGAAAGGGCTCTTCAGCTTACAGCATGAGCCGGAAGATAGAGAAGATATTAATGAAATATTAACCAGTGCTCATACGCGAGGCATTATTGATCAAGACGTTTATAAGATGGTCTTGGGTTCAATTTCTTTTTCAGAAAAAATTGCTAGCGATATTATGGTTTCTCGCTCAAAAATGGATTGTATTGATATCAATCAGCCCATTAAAGAGTTAGTACCTTTTATTATTGAGACAGCACATTCTCGTTTTCCTGTTTATGAGGACGAACGAGATAATATTATTGGCTTACTTCTTGCCAAGGATTTACTTCGCTATGTGGTAAATCCTGACTTAGATATTCGTTCCTTAATTCGACCCGCCTATTTTGTACCAGAGACAAAACCACTTAATAATTTGATGCAAGAGTTTAAAACAACACGCAATCATATTGCTCTAGTGGTCGATGAATACGGCAGTCTAACAGGCTTAGTCACTATGGAAGACTTGCTTGAACAAATTGTAGGTGAAATTGAAGATGAATATGATGAAGAGGCAGAACAGACTATTTTCCCAGAGTCAGCTCATAGCTGGCGAGTAATGGGGATTAGTATGATACGCAACCTCAATGAAGAATTAAAAAGTCATATTCCTGAAGATGAACATGACACCATTGGTGGTTGGCTAGCCTCTACACTTGACCATATTCCTAAACGGGGCGATACCTATACTTTTGAAAACTTAACCTTTAAAGTTTTAAGAGCTGATGAAAAAAGGGCGCTATGGATTCATATCCGTAGAACACCTACATCACCAGCCGAATATAATGAGTAATGATGTATTGGATTATCTTATTAACGATGGGCGTTTTACACGCCCAATCTTTTTCAGCAAATACTAATATCGCCTCCCCTCTTCAACTGATTACATTAGCCGTTTTATTCTTTTATATCCTTAAAAGTCAGCATAAATGGCAAGCTGTTAAATACAGCTTTATCTTTTCGATAGCATCTTTTTGTTCAGGTATTTACTGGCTTTATATCAGCATGAATACCTATGGTAATTTGCCCCCTCCCTTAGCTGCAGGTGGTGTTTTTTTATTATCGTGCTACCTTTGTTTGTATCCTGCTTTTGCTAGTTTTATATTTAAATATATTAACCCTAAAGTATCTATCTATGCCACCTTATTGTTGGCTACCACATGGGCAACAGGGGAATGGTTAAGAGCAACACTACTCACGGGATTTCCTTGGTTAAATATTGCTTATGCTCATGTTGATAGCCCTTTAAGTGCTTGGACAACTTTATGGGGTACATATGGTCTTGCTTTTCTTATCGCATGGATAGCCAGCTTACTGGCCTTATGCTTTATTTATATAAAACAATCTTCTATCCAGAAAGTGGGAATACCTGCTCTTATTATTTTCAGTATCATTAGTATAGGTAAGGGGCTACAATATATTGATTGGTCTGTTCCCATTCAAGATCCTCTTTCTGTACGCCTAGTGCAAGGCAATATTGATCAGCATGAGAAATTCCACCCTACTACAAAATATAGTAGTATGATGAAAAACTTTACGCTCGCCGCACAAGAGACCACCAATAAGGATAGCCCACCTCAAATTGTTATTTTCCCAGAAACCATTATCCCCTCTTTTCAATTTCAGTTACCTATTGAATTTTGGGAAAGTATTATTCAGCAAGCAAGAACACAACAAAGTCATTACCTCATTGGAACACCATACCTTATAGATACAGCCGAAAAATCTTTAATAACCAATAGTGTTATTCTTCTTAACGGACAAACACAAGCCAATGATATTTATGCAGGACATCATATTCAACACTATGACAAACAGCATCTTGTACCCTTTGGGGAATATATTCCTTATGGTTTTCAATGGTTTGTTAATGCATTAGGCATCCCTTTAGGGAATTTTGATATTGGCACTCATCGACAAGATAATTTTATTATTCATAATCAAGTTTTTGCTGCCAATATTTGTTATGAAGATATTTTTGGCGATGAACTATTAGATAGCTTATTCCCCTACCAAAAGGAAAATAAGCAAATCGACCCCGGTGCTACGATTCTATTTAATATTAGTAACCTTGCTTGGTTTGGTGATAGTGCAGCACTTCACCAACATCTTCAAATGGCAAGAATGCGTGCTATTGAGACAGCAAGACCTATACTACGGGCAACCAATACGGGTGCAACCGCCCATATTAATGAAAAAGGTGTTGTGCTTGCAAGTCTTCCGTATCTCTCCGCAGGCATATTGGATGTAGAAGCGCAAGGAATGAGTGGACTTACCCCATACGCTTATGGGAAAAACTACCCATTTTTACTATTAATGGGGATTATATTGATATTCGCTTTCTATAAACGAAAAAATAAATAGCTTATTCATTACTAAAGGTATTTTTATGTATTGCCCCATTTAGGGAATAGGCTATTTTGCTGTATAGCCTTACTATTTCACCAATAAGATTGGCGTATTACATCTTTTTATCTATTTTATCGGTAAGTTACTATTAATATAGAAAAAGTTGTAATGCGTAGGATTAATTAGCAAGCTATCTAGATTTGCTATGGGATAAAAAGAAAAACCTCATTGCAATATGCAATGAGGTCTTATTTTTGGCGGAGCGGACGGGGCTCGAACCCGCGACCCCCGGCGTGACAGGCCGGTATTCTAACCAACTGAACTACCGCTCCAAAACGGTATTATGTCTTGCCACTATAATGAGTGGCGTCCCCTAGGGGATTCGAACCCCTGTACCCACCGTGAAAGGGTGGTGTCCTAGGCCTCTAGACGAAGGGGACTTGGACAATATAATAAGTGGCGGAGCGGACGGGGCTCGAACCCGCGACCCCCGGCGTGACAGGCCGGTATTCTAACCAACTGAACTACCGCTCCGCAGCGATAAACCTTGCTTAACACTATCCTTGGTTAGTAGGATAAACAGTCTAACTGGCGTCCCCTAGGGGATTCGAACCCCTGTACCCACCGTGAAAGGGTGGTGTCCTAGGCCTCTAGACGAAGGGGACTGTACTGTGTCAAGACCATAACTATAACATAGTTATCTTATAAAAAGCAAGCACTTTTTGGTGGAGGTAAGCGGGATCGAACCGCTGACCTCTTGCATGCCATGCAAGCGCTCTACCAACTGAGCTATACCCCCAAGCAAATTGCTTGAATGGGTGATAGTATTATGAAAGGATAAGCACTGTCAATATTTTTAGATAAAAACGATGATCTATAAAGGATTTATGTTGGAAACCTGCTACTTTTTTGGCAGAATAGACCTTAATGTAAGGGTATTTTAATATATAAATAAAAAAGCATCATCTTTAAAAAGAGGTGTTTAAATGATTAAAAATTTTCTTAAATAAATATTTATTTGTTGCTAATCAACAACATTGTAATTTCATATTATTTATTTATGCCATTATCCTCTTTATTAATACAGCATATTACCTATTCGATTTAATTCAAAATATAGGGGAGCGCTATTTCATTAAGCTATGTTGACTGCTTATTATTAAAAGAGACAACTTTATCCGTCTATTAAGCATTATTTCTCTTAAAAAGGCTAATTGACTACAACCCTATCTTTTTGCATAAACCTCTTTAATTTACAATGACTTATTTTTATAGACTAATATAACAGTCAATCTACTACAGCCCTTTTTATATTACCTAATTTCTAATATATATCGTTATATTTTTTGTTGAATAGACTATTTCATTCGACTTTTACAAAAAATAGAAAAATAACTATATACCGTAAGGAAATAATTTCATTAGTCGAAGTGGTTGATTAAAAAAAACACTAAACCATTGTGCTGCTAAATCTCCCTCACTCACGGCTTTTATCTTTTCACCAAAGACATCTATATCCTCAAAAGCACTCTCGTCATCTTCCTCTACTTCCAAGGGAATATCCAAGCGTAGCATACCTTCTGCCTGAATTACAAGATAACCAAACTTTGTATCAATCCTTATTTTTTTTAGTAAAGGATTATCTTTGGTGAATGCTTGCTGATCTGCTGTCACAATCAACCAACGAGATTGATAACGTTCATCAACTGTACGATGCATTATTGCAGGACATTGAATAATAGGGGTATATAACATTTTACAGATACGATACAAATTGTTTTTACAAAAAGAATGATTAATAGGTTAATAATTTAGTCATTATTCCTCAATCACCATACCTTAATATGACTATACGATTAAATAGCCAGATACTTTTAAGATAAGCTAAATCATACATAAGCATACTACCAAAATATTACTCAAATGAAACATTTTTTAGCCTATCGATCAAAACCTATACTATTTCACCAAATTATCTACCTGTAATTTTGCATTTAAAGCAGATAGTTGTCCAAAAATAAGTACAGGTAATGATACACTTTTCACATCAGCCACTACCTTTCCTTTTTTAACTTTAAACGCTTTTTTAGTTTTTAATGTTGAGGGTAAATACAAATATTGCATATCCATATGGTAATTAGCAAAGTCTGGTTTAGCTGATAAGGTAAATACGGGTGAAAGTATCTCTAATTGATTGATTTGCAATTGTTTATTATTTAACCGACCATCAAATGTCATCCGATCAAAGGGTGTTTGAGCACCATCTACCCAAACAAAAGGAGCTGATAATTCCCATGGGTCAATGTAATCATCGGGGTGATTTAATATGGCATCAACATCGATACCATTAAAATGTCCCTTAGTCGCGGTTAATTTAATCTCTGCCTGTAAATGCTCTCGTAATACTTGTTCTGTTTCTCCAAAAGAAGAAAAAAGTATATTAGCATCAGCTGTACCATTCATAATAGGTGATACATTCATATCACGGAACACAGTATCTAATTGTAGATTGGATAGTTTTATATCGCCTTTAAGCGTTTGTTTACCCAAGGCATATTCACCATTTGCATAGAGATCACCATTAAATAGCTTGGCTCTTACTGATTTCACTTCAATATCATGATGATTAAAGTTGAGGGTCGCCCCCAAATGCTCAAGTGTCATATCATCATAAAATACTTGTTTAAAGTTAAATGTACCAACACCACTTAATCGAGAAAGTAATTCTTGCTTAAATGTTAATGTAGGGCGAGAAGCTGATATAACACTTTCTGGCACAACAACTTCTGTACGGTTATCCGATATTGTCTGAGCGCGCTCTATTTGCTGTCTATCAGAAGAAGAGCTTGCTAAACCACTTAATGGTAAGCGTATATCCTCTAAAAAGGCTTTTAAATCAAGCTTTTCACCTGATACATCAAAAAATACTTTAGGGTGAAATAAATTATGGATACTGCCTTTTACATCAACATTACCAGGTGGCAATTGAGCTGTTAGGAAGAATTGACTTTTTTGATCTCGTACATAGGTCTGTACATTTCCTCGCAAGGGAATAGTTTGCTCTCCTTTTGCTTGCTCACGAAGACTTAATTCTCCTTCAATAGAGGGCAATGCAATTAACTGCTCTAATAAAGAAATCGTACCAGGTGATTGTAGATTAATTGCCAATGATCGCTCAGGTGCAATATAGTAAATACCTGATAAATTGATATTATCGACATTTAATTCGCTGGCTGTACCTGTTATTTTTTCTAATGAAAAGGCTAAATTTGCCCGTTGTACATTACTACTTAATGTCAGCTCTCCACGCAACGGATCCCCCCCTGCTTGTGAGGGTGAAATATTTAACGTAGGCGCACTTAATTCTAGCGACAATCCCTGGCTATCTTTACGCTCTAAAGTAGAATTTAATTTAAATCCATTAAGAACAAGGCTTAATCTAGGTATATTATATTCAAGTGTTGGTGCAACTAGATTAGTTGTAAACTGTTTAATATTAGACGTATCTGTTCCTTGACCACGAACACTAACATCTATATCTGTCCCTGTTAAGGCATCTGCTAGCACATCAATAACAACATTACCTTTAACCGTAGCCTGATTAAGATTAAGCTGATCCCATTGTCCTTTAAAATTCGCTTCTAGGCGATTAAAAGCATAGCGTTTAGCAATAGGATCTAGTGACATTAACCCATTTATTTCTAATTGACTCTTTAGTTGTGGCTTATCACCTACCACATCGGCTGTTAAGCTCAAATCAAAGGCTTGTCCAGCGGTGATACGCCCCGTTCTAATGGTCATATTGTTTAGTTGGGTTTGACTATTAAATTTTCCATCTTTATAGATTATTTGACCATCATTGAGTGTAAGACCTGCAATATCAATTTTAAAGTCAGTATTCGCCACACGCTCTTCAAGAGAGGTGTTTTTAGAGGAGGCTATCTCTTGTTGCTGAAATAAAGAATAACGGATTAAATCTTCAAAATTAAAATTACCTTGCTCATCTCGACTAATGGTTGTTGTAAAACCGTTTACATCAAGATGATCCACTAAAAACCGATTACTTATCAACGGCCATAAAGCAACCGCCATACGAGCCGTTTTGACTTCAGTAAAAATAATGGGACTATTAGGCTCAGATAAAGCAATATCATTAACGGTCAGCCCTATCCGGGGAAATAAGGATAATTCAATCTTACCATTGACCACTAATTCTCGGTTGTACTGTTCTTTCACCATCTTTGCGAGCTTATCTTTATATGCTGATGGGTCAAAATTTAAAATAAAAATCGCTATCCCAATAAAGGCAGCAATTAAACACACGACACAACCGATAACAATTCGCTTAAACCACTTTTTCATGTATATCTAGCCTTTTAGCCAATTTTTACTACTATTGCTGGCACAAAAGGGATCATTCAATCCCTTTTGTACTGACGCTACTACACATTAAATAAGAAATTTAATACATCTCCATCTTTTACGATATATTCTTTTCCTTCAGCGCGCATCTTACCTGCTTCTTTTGCCCCTTGCTCACCTTTATACTGAATAAAGTCTTCATAAGCAATGGTTTGTGCACGGATAAAGCCTCGCTCAAAATCAGAGTGAATAACACCTGCTGCTTTAGGTGCTGTATCACCAATATGGATTGTCCAAGCACGCACTTCTTTTACACCTGCGGTAAAGTAAGTTTGTAGCCCTAATAATTTAAATCCAGCACGAATCACACGATTAAGTCCCGGCTCATCCATACCCATGTCAGCAAGGAACATTTCTTTATCTTCGTCTTCTAAATCAGCAATTTCTGCTTCAATCGCTGCACATACCGCTACAACAGGAGCATTTTCTGCTGCGGCATATTGCTGAACAGCCGTGAGATGAGGATTATCCTGAAAACCATCTTCTTTAACATTTGCTACATACATAGCTGGTTTTGCAGTGATAAACCCATAAGGTTTTAATAAGGCTAATTCTTCTGGATCTAATCCAATTGAACGAATAGCTTTCGCCTCATTTAAAACAGGAACAATTTTCTCAAGCACCGCTACCAGTTTCTGTGCCTCTTTATCGCCTGCTCGTGCTACTTTTTGTGATTTTAATAAGGCTTTTTCTGCACTTGCTAAATCTGCTAAAGCTAATTCTGTATTAATTACTTCAATATCATTGATTGGATCAATTTTACCTGCTACGTGTACGACATTGGCATCTTCAAAACAACGCACAACATGAACAACCGCATCTGTTTCTCGGATATTGGCTAAAAATTGATTACCCAAACCCTCACCTTTAGAAGCCCCCGCCACAAGCCCTGCAATATCCACAAATTCTACTGTTGCAGGTAAAATACGTTCAGGTTTAACAATTTCTGCTAATTTTTTGAGACGATCATCAGGTACTTCAACAATACCAACATTAGGTTCAATCGTACAGAACGGGTAATTTTCTGCTGCAATACCTGCTTTGGTTAATGCATTAAAAAGCGTTGATTTTCCAACATTGGGTAAACCCACAATCCCACATTGTAAAGCCATAATTATCCTTAAAATAAATTGTTTTTAGTCTATCTTTAGAAAAATATCAAAGACACTTGTTCTAAAGGTAAAAATGTTTTGATTAACCACGCAAATAGTACGGGAATACCGTTAAAAAGGGAATGCATCACTACAGCACAAGCAAAGCTATCCCTGACACGCATCCACGCTAATACTAACCCTGATAGCCATTGTGGTAAAATCAGCAATGGTAATAATAAAAATGATATGCCTTGTTTGAAATCATAATTACCCAAGTGCATCATAGCAAATAGCAATACAGAGCCATGAAAAAACCAAGGGAAATAATGTCGATACCAACGGCGCCATTTAAAAGGTAATGCTTGCTTATTCCCTGTCTGACGCGATAAATCTAAAATCAGTAATAAGCTCAATAATACCACAACAATCCCTATACTTAACACCCCTCGTCCCATCAAGATAACACTTGTTAGCAAAGGTACGATATACAAAGCCATTTTAGGTTTTCTTAATCCAAATCGGAAAAGGAATTCCTCAACAATAGGTGCCCAGATAGCAGCTAATAAAAAAAGATAGGGAATATTAATATTCAATCGATTACTTGCACCTATTTGTGTTGCCACTACTAAAGCAATAGGGCCAAATATAAAAATATTAACAGTTAACAGAAAAAAGACCCATTTCAACAACAACCGAAAAGGCGTATGAATTTTAATAATATCATTCCACCAACCATCACCTATTCGATAGGGTAAGCGATAATTTAAATGAGGATGGCGAATATAATGTAGAAAACTTTTTAAATCTTCCTTAAATGTCATGTTGCCGTTTCCTTTGGTTCTGCTAAAGAACGAGATGCTAAATTCTTATCCCCTTTTAATAAAGCCGATACAGCTACTCTTGAGCGTCTTAATGCTTCTTCAAGTAAAGGCATATCTTCTTTACGAGGAGGGTGTAACACATAATCCGCCACTTGCTGACTTAATCCTAATGCTCTTGGATGTCCCACCCCAATACGAAGACGCCAAAAATCAGGGCTTCCCATTTGAGCTTGTATATCACGCAATCCATTATGACCTGCATGACCGCCCCCTCTTTTTAACTTTACTTGCCCTGAAGGAATATCTAACTCATCATGTAACACAAGGATTTCTTCTACAGGGATTTTATAAAACTGTGCTACTGCTCGAACAGACTGCCCCGAACGGTTCATATAGGTAGAAGGTTTAAGGATATAGAGATTTCCCTCTATCGTTTTAGTCTTAGCAAGTTGCCCAAAAAAACCTGATTCTACGGTAAAACTTGCTTTAACATCTTCTGCCAATTGATCAGCCAACCAAAACCCCACATTATGACGCGTTGCCTCATACTGTGGGCCAGGGTTTCCTAATCCTACAATTAAACGAATCATTGTTAATAGCACTCCTTATTTCTTCCATTGAATATACAATATGGGAGAACACATTTTATCCCAGATTACAGATTAGAAAACGCTGTTTATATAAATAATTTTTATGTAGAAAACCCCCGTGATGCCACGGGGGTCTATGATAGATGAATATGTAAGGCTAAATTAATTATTCAGCACTTGCTTCACCCTCAGCAGATTCTTCAGCATTATCAGCAGAAGCACCTTTTGGTGAAACCGCTGTTGCAACCACAGGATCATCACCGTGGATAACAAACTCAACACCCGCTGGAGCAACAACATTACTTAAATGAACCGCAGCACCATCTTCTAATTTAGATAGATCAACTTCGATGAATTGAGGTAAGTCTTTTGGTAAGCAAGAAATTTCAACTTCATTAAGCACGCGAGAAATATTGTTGCTATATAATTTAACCGCAGGAGACTCTTCTTCATTGATAAAGTGTAGAGGCACTTTAGTGGTGATTTTTTGGTTAGCATCAACGCGTTGGAAATCAATATGTAATACTTGTGGTTTATAAGCATGCCATTGAACGGCACGCAATAACACTGTTTCTACTTTACCATCTAAAACCATTTCTAATACAGATGCGTGGAATTCTTCTTTACGCACGGCATGATAGATTTCATTGTGGTCTAATTCAATACTTAATGCTTCGCCTTTACCACCGTAAACAATACCAGGTAAACGACCAGCACGGCGTAGGCGGCGGCTCGCACTCGATCCTAGAACGCTACGTGTAGTTGCTGTAAATTGCATGGAAAACTCCAAATATAAAAGCGTAAAATACGCTAAAGGTTAAGCTTTGATCTATTCAAAGCAAGAAAAAGGTTGTCACCGCGACCAGTAACAACCCATAAAATCTAATTATTCTGCAAACATTGAGCTAACAGACTCAGCTGTAGAAATACGTAAAATTGTTTCACCCAATAAAGCAGCGGTTGATAACTGACGAATTCTACCACAATCGATTGCGGCTTGCGTAAGCGGAATTGTATCGGTAACAACTAATTCATCAATATCAGAAGTCGAAATACGCTCAATCGCTACACCTGATAACACAGGGTGTGTACAATAAGCATAGACGGCTTTAGCACCACGCTCTTTTAGAGCGGTAGCAGCTTTTGTTAAAGTTCCTGCAGTATCCACCATATCATCCATAATGAGACATGTACGACCTTCGATCTCACCGATAATATTCATCACTTCTGAAACATTAGCACGTGGACGACGTTTATCAATAATGGCTAGCTCTGCCTCTAATTGTTTTGCTAAGGCACGCGCACGAACAACACCGCCAATATCAGGTGATACCACGACTAAATCTTCAAATTTACGCTGTGCAATATCTGCTAATAAAACAGGACTTGCATAAATATTATCTACAGGGATATCGAAGAAACCTTGAATTTGGTCTGCATGTAAGTCCATTGTCAGTACACGATCAACACCAATGCCTTGTAGCATATTAGCAACTACTTTGGCGGTAATTGCTACACGTGCTGAGCGTGGACGGCGATCCTGACGTGCATAACCGAAATAAGGGATAGCGGTTGTGATTGTACCTGCAGAAGCACGACGTAACGCATCAACCATTACCATGATTTCCATTAAATTATCATTAGTAGGTGCACAAGTCGGTTGGAGAACAAAGATATCGCGACCGCGAACGTTTTCGAGAATTTCTACCATCACTTCACCATCGGAAAAACGACCTACCGTCATCTTACCTAATGGCATACCTAAGTGATTAGCTACATCAACGGCAAGCTTAGGATTAGCAGTGCCTGTGAAAATCATGAAATTTTTATCGGACATGATGACGGGGAAGTGATAAAGAATTAACAATAAAAAAACCGCTTACCTAACAACCTCAAAGGAGTAGCATAAACGGTCATTGGTTGGCTGGGGCGGAAGGATTCGAACCTTCGCATGCCGGAATCAAAATCCGGTGCCTTAACCAGCTTGGCGACGCCCCAACACTTTCTTTTTATCAAGACTGCTTAAATTGCCTGCCTGATAAGAACTAAATTATGCAGTATTTTTTATTTTTTGAAAAGCCCTTTTTAGAGAAAAATATATTTTTTAGTTGTTTTGTTGGTTTAAAGCAACAATTTATATCCTATTCTATAAATACTTAAAAAATATTGAAACCATAGCCCCACTTTTATAACTATTCTAAAAGCACAAAGAAATAGTGATTAACCCAGCGAGTTTTCTGGAGCGAAGCAAAAGCACTATTCTTCCAAAAATACAAAAACTACCCTAATGCCTTCACCACAAAAAGTGCCTGAATAGCTAGATCAGAAGGATTATCCCATGACTCTATTTGCTGTTTAGCCTTTTCAGCCGCTTCTTTTGATAAAAAGGGCATAAAAAAACAAGACCCCGATCCCGTCATTCTAAAATGAAACCCTGCCTCTCGCAAAGCATCTATTAAAATACGCAAGCTCGGAAAAATAGCAAGAGCAACAGGTTCTAAATCATTTCGAGCAACATATTGCCCCTTTTCTAATGATTCACGCAAAACTACCAATTCACTCATCGATAAATGCGGACTATGACGAACCAAATCTGGCGACTTAAAAATCTGTGCGGTAGGAATGGATAAAGCAGGCCGTAAAATAAGATAATAGATAGGTTTTAAAGGATAAGATTGAAGTAACTCCCCTATCCCTTGAGCAATAGCCGTTTGACCAAAAATAAAAAATGGTACATCTGCCCCTAATTGCACCCCGAGATGGATCAATTCCTCTTGTGATAGACCTGTTTCCCATAATTGATTAAGCACTTTAAGTGTAGTAGCCGCATCACTTGACCCACCACCAAGCCCTGCACCAGAGGGGATACGTTTAAGAACTTGAATACCTACCCCCTTGGTAACACATGTCGTTTTTTGTAATAGCTGTGCTGCACGAATCACTAAATCCTGTTCTTCAGGAATCCCCTCTATCTCATTTATACGATAAATTCGACCATCATCTGTGCACGTAAATGTTAGCGTATCCTCTAAATCAATCAAGGTAAATAGCGATTGTAGTAAATGATAACCATCCGCTCGTTGCCCTGTGATATGTAAAAATAAATTTAATTTGGCGGGTGCTTGTGCTGTAATGCTATGGATAGGAGACAAAATATTTATCCTTTTTATTCAAACTTAAAATAATCCACCATTAATTTAAAGATAAAAGACAATACTATAAGACCTTATATTATCCTTTAAAATATTGTCCTTCTATCTAAAAATATCTCTCTCAACTTTAACCATCTAAAAAATCATTATCGCATCACAATACGAATCGTAATACGCTCAGTCGTCTGATTATTTAATAGATGGAAACGTTTAGGGCCATACTTATCATATTCACTTAATGAAACTGTCCAACCTGCTTGTACAAACTGGCTCAGTTGTTTTTGCTCATTGTATTGTGCCTTTTCTACCGCTATATTCGGCATAGCTTCACCACGAATCCAATATTTCAATCCACTCACAGGAAACTCTCGCCCTAATACATATTTCACCAAAGCATCTGGATTACTTGCTTCTAATCTTTCCTGATTTGCACGAACTAATACCGCATAGTCTGGATACACCATCACTCTTGCCAATACCTGTCCAAGAGGACTACTTAAATCCAATGTTGTTTGTTGTGTTGTCGATAGCCAGTTAAAATTACCTTGTACAGAATCACTATTTCTATCAATTGTTTTATCGTACACCAATACAGCAAATTTCCCTGTACGGTGTAATTGCTCTTCATTAGAAAAAGTATCTTCCTTAACGGGAGATGTTGTTGTACAAGCAGCAAGGGTAATACTTACCCCTATACACAAGTAACGCAATATTTTTTTATACACTACTTCACTCCTAAATTTAACCGTTTTATGGTGTCTTGTAAGACTGTATCTTGTGGGTCGTCTTCTAAGCCCATTTTTAACACTTCTTTTGCTCGTTGCTGGTTACCAAGTGCCATATAAGTATCTGCCAGATGAGCAGCAATCGTTGCTTGTGGTTCTATCTCAAAAGCACGCTCTAAATAACGTAACGCAAAATCATAATTTCTGAGGCGATAATGTAACCACCCCATACTATCTAATACATATGGATTATTGGGATCAAGACGTAAGGCTTGATTTAATAATTCTTTCGCCTCCTCTAAGTTATACTGATGATCCGCAAAAATATAACCTAATGCGTTATAACCCTCTGACATTTGAGGATCTTCTTTAATAATTTCTCTTAATAGTTTTTCTGCTGGCCATAACTCTCCTCTTTTTTCATATAGCATAGCAAGGGCATATTTAATCTCAATATCATCAGGAAATGCCTTTAAAGCCTCATTAAAATAAACAACAGCTTGATCTGTCCGCCCTGATTCATTTAATAGATTACCTCCTAGCCAGAGAAAATTTACTCGACTTTCAGGAAAAGCATCGGCAGCCTTTTCTAATACGGTTAATGCCGTTTTAATCTCGCCTACCTCAACCAAAAGCCTAGCCTTTTCCATGATAACATCTACACCAACTTCCTCTGGAGGAATTAATGCTAGCTGATTAAGGGCTTGACGATATTTCTTCTCTGCCTTGAGAATAACTACCATTAATTTTCTCGCATCCAACAACAGACCATCTGCACTACTACTTTCTTTAGGAAGCGATTTAACTCTTTGTTGTTGAATACTGATATACTGTGTCAGCACCTGACGTGCTTGCACCCACTGCTGTGCATCAAAATGAATTAAAGACTGAAAATATAACAGCTCAAAATCCTCTGGTGCATTTTTTTGCATTTTTTTAATTTCTTGAATAGCCTCTGTATAGCGCCCATCACGACTTAACTCATTAATATAATCAAGGTATAACCGCCGATTCTGTGGATGTTTATGTAAAAAATCACGAACAAAATTCATCCCCTGTACCCGACGTGGGCCCAAGGAAAGACGAAGAATTCGACTTGCTGCCTCAGCAGATTGTCGATCCAAATGAATCGCCTCAAAAGCCTCTTTCCATGCCAAATCCGTATAATTAGCTGCCATAGCAAAATCAGCATAGTAGAGATGATAGGCGGAACGACTGCTAAGTTTTTGCCACTCACTATTAAAAAAAGGAGCGCTTGTTTCTTCAAATAAACGCAAGGCTTTTTCAGCATCTTTTAATTCTTCTAGGATAGACGCATTTAGTAGTAACCGCTCTGATAACGTTTCTCTTGTTGCGGTACGAATATTATCCTGCAAGGTATGAATAAACGCCTCTTCTCTTCCCGTTAATCCTAATAACAGCGCATAAAGCTTACTCACCGATTCATCTTTTACATCACTGTTATAAACGGCTTTTATACCCTCAAACGCTTTTTCGTATTGACCTTGCATATAGTAATAGCTAATTGCCAACTTCGCCGTAGATAACACAACTTTATGATGTAACGTAAAGTTAAGCGCCTTCTGTGCCGCCCATTCATAATGGCCATCGACCATCGCTGCCTCAATAGCTAGCACATGATAAACCTCTTCGGGATCTGTACTATCTTTATCAGGTAAACGCAAACCAAATAATTGCTGAAAATTTTCCTCTAATAGAGAATAAAGATAATCTATTGCAGGCTCTTCTTCCAGCAAATCATCTTCTACCACACTAAGCGTATTGATAAACGCCTCTAGTTGAAAAATACTCTTTTTTATCGGTATTGTAATAGACTTATCCTCTGATGCCTCTACCTTATCAGTATGAGAGACATCAGGGATTTGAGCATACGCAATACCCAACGGTAAGCATATACTCAATAGATAGGTAATAAAACGGTTAATCCTCACCATATCCTTTCATTAGTACAACTCAACACTATTAATGACTTTCCCCGGATTTAATAACGCATTGGGGTCAAGCACTCGCTTAATTTTACGCATTAAAGCTAACTCTACTTCATCTTTATAATCAGGTAATATATCTTTTTTCAACTGACCAATGCCATGTTCAGCTGAAATAGATCCCTCAAAAGAAGCAACACTATCAAAGACAATTTTGTAAACATCTTTCTGATAGTCTAAAAAACCCTCTTCTTGCCCATCTGGCGCACCTATATTGTAATGTAGATTACCATCTCCCAAATGGCCAAAAATAATATGGCGAATACCAGGGAACTGTGCTTGTAGTAAAGCATTTGTTTTTTCAATAAATGCTGCTGTTTTAGAAACTGGGATAGAAATATCATTTTTGATCCCTTTACCAATTTCTGCTTCTGCTAAAGGAATACTTTCTCGCAAATGCCAGATTTCATGGCTTTGTTGCCCTGACTCTGCAATAACAGCATCAACAATATCCCCATCTTCAAAGGCAGCTCCGATCACCTCTTCAAAACGGTTTCTCGCATGTTCAGCACTTTCACTATCTGAAATTTCAATCAATGCATACCAAGGTGCTGTTTCTGGTGCAAAAGGCACTTTAATTTGAGGGAATATACGGCGCACGATCTCTAAACAATACGCAGACATTAATTCAAACCCTGTTAAGGCTGAGCCAAATCCTTGTCTTGCACGAGAAAGGACTTTAACGGCTTTTTGAATATCTTCAAATGCCAGTAAAGCGGTACTTTTGGCAACTGGTTGGGGATAAAGTTTTAAGGTTGCTGCAGTAATAATACCCAATGTTCCTTCACTGCCAATAAAAAGATCACGTAAATCATAGCCTGTATTGTCTTTACGCAAACCTCGCAAACCATTCCAAATTTCGCCCTCAGCCGTTACCACTTGAAGACCTAGGGCTAAATCACGTGCATTACCATAGCGCAACACTTGTGTACCACCTGCATTAGTCGCTAAATTTCCACCTATAGTACAACTTCCTTCTGCGGCAAGACTAAGCGGAAAAAGTCGTCCAACATTAGCAGCTGCTTCCTGCACAGCTTGTAAAATACACCCAGCCTGAACAGTTATCGTATCATTATCCGTATCAATACTAAGAATTTTATTCAATCGTGTGGTTAGGATAACGATAGCATCCCCTTTATTGCTAGGCGTAGCACCACCACAGAGACCTGTATTGCCTCCCTGTGTGACGATAGGTGTTTCATACTGTTGGCAAAGACGGACAATCGCCGCAATTTCTTCAGCATTTTCTGGACGAACAACGGCTAATGCCTTACCTGTGTAACGGCCGCGCCAATCCGAGAGGTAAGCCGTAGCATCATCACCCGTTAATACATGTTCTGCACCAACAATATCGTTAAGAAGAGGAATTAATGACATAAATCACCTAAAAATATTTTGTCTATTTATTGAAAAGATAAGTCATTCTACCGAAAAAAAACGCATAATATGGCATTATTTGCTTTTATTCTTATAAGAAGGTGTCTTTATGATCCATTCTAGCGTTTTTAAAGCCTACGATATTCGAGGAATTGTTCCCTCACAAATCAATGATGATTTTGCTTTTTTATTGGGAAGAGCATTAGGGCAACGGGCAAAATCCCTTGGTCATACCCAATTTGTTATTGGTTTTGATGGTCGCCATAGTAGCCCTTCTCTTGCTCAACAATTATCAGCAGGTTTACAAGATCAGGGATTAGAAGTCATTAATATTGGTATGGTCCCTACTCCTCTTGTCTATTTTTATACTTATGCTAACGATATTGGTGCTTGTGTTGCCATCACGGGAAGTCATAATCCCCCTAACTACAATGGCTTTAAAATGATGCTAGATGGTCAAGCTATCTATGGGGAAAATGTCACTCGTTTAAAAGAAGAGATGATAGCCCTTGCAGATACACCTTTACTAAAAGCATCAGGTAAAGAAATCATACTAGATATTGTCCCTGATTATATCCAACGTATTACCACTGATGTAAAACTTTCTCGTCCAATGCATATTGCCATTGATGCTGGTAATGGGATTGGGGGTAAAGTAGCACCTGCCTTATTTAAAGCCTTAGGGTGTCAAGTGGATACCTTATATTGTGAGGTAGATGCCAATTTCCCTAATCATCACCCAGATCCAGCCGATCCTCACAACTTAGAAGCCTTAATCAAACACGTACAACAAACCGATTGTGAATTAGGTCTTGCCTTTGATGGTGATGCTGATCGTCTTGGTGTCGTTACAAAATCAGGACAAATTATTTGGCCTGACCGTCAATTGATCTTATATAGTCAAGATATTCTTAAACGTGTACCTCATGCGACAATTGTTTTTGATGTGAAATGTAGCCGCCATGTGGCTGAACAAATTACACAAGCAGGAGGCAAACCTGTCATGTGGCAAACAGGGCATTCCCTCATTAAACAAAAAATGAAAGAATTAAATGCGGCGCTTGGTGGCGAAATGAGCGGACATACTTTCTTTAAAGAACGTTGGTATGGTTTTGATGATGGTTTATATACTGGCGCACGCCTACTCGAAATTCTTTCTAAAGAGCAAAATCCTTCGGTGGTACTAGAAGCCTTACCTCAAGACCAAAACACGCCTGAAATTAAGGTTGAAATGCAGGAAGGACAACCTCATGCCTTAATTAAAATTCTTCAAGAAAAAGCTAAGCTACCAACAGCTAAACAATTAATTACGATTGATGGTATCCGTGCTGAATACGAAGATGGATTTGGTTTAGCTCGTGCCTCTAATACAACCCCTGTACTCGTACTTCGTTTTGAAGGACGCAATGAGGATAGCCTTGCTCGTATTAAAGCAGAGTTTAAAGCCCTATTAGCAGAATATGCACCTGATATTCAGGTTAATTTCTAAAGAGTAAAAGAGGACTTATGGTAGGAAAATAAGTCCTCTTTTATTACTTTTACTCAGTCGGCAACCCTCCATAAACCTATTATAAGATGGAGAGAGACAATATCCGCTATATTCATCATCAAGATAACTTTTCTTCGCTATCAATATAAGGTATATCTTTATAGACTCAAGGTATTCAAAAATAGCCCTCTGAAATATCCTATTTCAAAGAATAAAAATATATTAAACTTTGACATATAACACTACATTTTGCGTCATACTAACAACGATTTTTATTAAAGCAATTAATTGAAATACTTTAAACCATTTACTTGATTTACATACACGATTTCATCGGCATACTGCCACTATTTTGCCGTCATCAATCCTATCATAACGCAGACTAACCGTTATACTCTTCACTTTTCTTCTTTCTGACGATAACCTATACTTAGAAAATCCAAGAAGTTTACAACAGCTTGACGTTGCTGCGCATCAAACTGCTGCCAGTGAAAATCATAGCGTGCTTTTAATTCTTCATTGGTTAAAGTCGCCTTTGAACAGCAATCCAGAAAAAACCAATTAAGTGGTGTTTCTAAAGCCTCTGCTACTCGCATCAAATGATTAATATTAATCTTATTATCACCTCGTTCATAACGAAGTAACTGCTGCTGAGAAATACCAATTTTCTCAGAAAGTTGGTCTGCCGTTAAACCACGTTCTTTACGTCGAAGCTGCATTCTCTTCCCTATTAAAGTATCGGCAATTGAGGGTGTAAGTTGTGCCATTTATTCCCTTTGTTACTAAATTTATCTACTTCCTCAATCTTCAATCAATTTCTTGAAAAATGGAATTTCAACTATTAAAATTTATTAAATTGAATATTCAGTCAATGAAATTTCATATAAATTAATTCATTAAACCTTCATAAAAAGGAGAAAAAATGCGTATATTAGTTCTTGATGTTCCAAAAGAAGGTGTTGTTTTTGAAGACTACCTTCCATACTTATTAGATGAAACAAAGCATGCTTGGTCTTTGCTCAAATCTGATGTTATTCGTGAAATTTATTTCCGTCAGGATCGCCCTGGTGTAGTCGTTATTGTCGAAGCGGAAAGCATCGAAAAAGCAAAAGAAGCATGTAGTCAATTTCCACTCGCTAAAGCAGGATTAATTGACTTTACCTATATTCCCTTTGGTAACTACACCTTATGGGAAAACTTATTCGATGAACAGCACAAAATATAAGGAAATAGTCATGACAAAACCCGTATTATGCGTTGTAACAAGCCATCCTATTAAAGGAGCTACTGGTATTCCAACAGGTTTTTGGCTAGCAGAATTAACCCATCCTTTAAAAGAACTTGAAGAGGCTGGATTCAAGACTGTGATCGCTTCTATTCGTGGTGGTCAACCGCCTATTGATGGCTTTGATTTAAGTGATGAAGTCAATGCACACTTCTGGAAAGATACAGATTTTCAACAACGTCTAGCGAAGACACCAAGCCTTGCTGAGCTAAATGGTGCTGATTATTCTGCAGTCTTTTTTGCAGGTGGTCACGGTACGATGTGGGACTACAAAGATAGTGTAGAAGCACAACGTATTATCCGTGAGGTATATGAAAGTGGTGGAATCGTTTCTGCCGTTTGTCATGGACCTGCCGCTCTCGTTAATGCTAAATTAAGTAATGGAGAATATCTTGTTGCCAATAAAAAAGTAGCTGCTTTTACCAATGAAGAGGAAAAAGAAGTACAAGGTATTGGGGTCGTTCCCTTCTTACTAGAGACAGCATTAATTGAGCATAAAGCACAACACCAAGCAGCACCAAACTGGGCTGAAAATGTCGTTGTAGATGGTCGCCTTATCACTGGACAAAACCCTGCCTCTGCTAAAGCAGTAGGGACAGCCATTGTTAAAGCACTAACAGCATAAATAGACAAGTAAGTGGATGGATCGTTTGTTTACTCACAAATAAATTCATCCACTTTATTAATGATATTAGCAAACTATTATCATGCCTATCACTCGCCGACAATTTCTCTCTAGTAGTATTGCTATTTCTTCAAGCACTTTTCTTTCCCCTATCGTTCAATCTTCAACACAACAAGGTCAAACAAAGATGAAAATTATTTGTTTAGAAGAGCATGTTCTTGATTCAGCAACATTACAAGCCTCTATGCCAAATGCTTTAAAAGTAGCTCCTTATTTACCTGATTGGGGTAAAACAGTTCAAGACGGTAACAATCCTGATCATAGTCGCCCTCAGGTTATTGCTAACACAGACTCATCTCGTAAAGCCTTAGACTGGGAGAAAGAACGCCTTAACGATATGGACAAGGCAGGTATTGATATGCAAATACTATCGCTTGGTGGTTTTCCTCAGTTTGCACCTATACAAGACCAACTATCACTCAGCCAAGAAGTGAATGACCGTTTAGCCTCTACGGTAGCGGCTCATCCTAATCGTTTTTTAGCCTTTGCAACACTACCATGGTCTAGTCCTGATATAGCGATTAAAGAATTGGAGCGTGCCGTCACGCAATTAGGATTAAAAGGAGCTTTATTGAATGGTCGCCCAAGTGATAGTTTTATAGATGCACCACAATATAAAGAGCTACTTAGTGCATTTAATACATTAAAAGTACCTCTTTATATCCACCCCGGGATTCCTGTTCCCGCTGTACAACAAGCCTATTACAGTGGCTTTAATCCTGAATTAAGCAATCGTTTATCAACCTTTGCTTGGGGTTGGCATAATGAAGCAGGGATACAACTATTGCGTTTAATGTTGTCTGGTGCCTTTGATAATAATCCTCACTTAACCGTCATTAGTGGTCATTGGGGAGAAATGCTACCTTTTTATTTACAGCGATTAGATGATTCTATTCCTCTAGCCGCTTCTGGTCTAAAAAGAACCCTAACACAGACCTTTAAAGATCAGATTTTTGTAACCCCTAGTGGTATGCTAACGCAGCCACATTTTAATTTTATTTATAGCCTTTTAGGTGCGGAGCGTATTCTTTTTTCTGTCGATTACCCTTATCAGAGTTTAGATGGCATACATGACTTTTTCCATCAACTACCTATTTCAGTCCAAGAAAAAGCAATGATTGCCCATCAGAATGTAGAAAAATTATTCCATATTTAGGAGACATTCAATAACCTGATTACTTTCTTATTTGACACCACTCTCACTTAATATTGCAGTATTCATTATGTATGGAGTATTACTATGTCATCTATGTTAATTATCTCAGGTCATCCCGACTTAAATCATTCTGTTGCTAATCGTACTATCCTTGAGGAATTAACAAAAGCTTTTCCTCAAGCCGATATGCGACAGCTTGATAAACTTTACCCTGACTATCATATTGATATTGAAGCAGAGCAAAAAGCACTATTAAAAGCAGATCTTATTATCTGGCAATTCCCATTTTATTGGTATGCCATGCCTGCTTTAATGAAAAAATGGTTAGACGATGTATTTACATACGGCTTTGCTCATGGTTCTAGTGCCAAATTAGCGGGGAAAAGACTCTTTATCTCATTTACCACTGGTGCTCCAGAGGAGGCTTACCATACCAATGGTATTTTTAGGCATTATATTAATGACTATCTTACCGCCTTCAAAACAACCGCCGATTTGTGTAATTTAGTCTTTATTCCCCCAAGCTGTTTAAATGGTGTTAGTTATGTAGGGCGTAATACTCAAATGATTCAACAACAGCGTGCAGAAGCCAAAGCGTATGCTTTTGAACTTATCCAAAAAATCCATTTATTCTATGCATAATTATTTATCTTTTATAGACTATTCTTATAAGATTTTATTATTCTCTATCTAACCAAAGGAAATTGACACTATATTTATCATTCTCTTGACTCGTCAAGAAGTGTAATACACTGTAAAAATAACCTATTGCCTTATCATAAATCGTCTTATCCATTAAGGCGGTTTATATAAGGATATGGTAATATTTTTTCTTATATATCCCTTACAATCTCCTAATAAAAAGAACAAACAGTTACCGCTAATTGCGTTGAAATCCCTTTAAAATACCCCACTTACAGACCACTCTTCATTTATGAATAAATGAGGACTAGCATATCCCTTTACAGATTAAGTTTTTAAGGTTTTACATTATTTCTTATTAACCTTATTTTCAGTTTAATAATCAGATATACCTAGCATTATTAAACCAACCTATTACCTCACCTTATTGTAAGGTATATCCATCTAACTCTCGCTTTCTAACGAGACCTTTCATTATCACTCTTTTGGAGAATAAAATGGCTGAATTAAGTAAACAACCCGTTCCTGACCGTACAGAACATAATGCCTTTTTCCCTTCTGAATACTCTTTAAGCCAATATACTAGTAAAGTAACTGATTTTGATGGCGTAAAATTTGATCAACCTTATACAGGTGGCAAACATAAAGTATTAATGATCGCTACGGATGAACGTTATTTACAAATGCAAAACGGAACATGGTTCTCAACGGGTAATCACCCTGTAGAAACATTATTGCCTATGCTACATATTCATAAGGCAGGATTTGAAATTGATGTTGCGACACTATCAGGTAATCATGCTAAATTTGAAATGTGGGCAATGCCCGCCGAAGATAAAGCAGTAGCTGAAATCTATACAACCTATCTACCTAAACTTGATAAACCACATAAATTAGCCGATATTATGGATACTGTTACCGCAGAAGACTCTCCTTATATTGCTGTCTTAATCCCCGGTGGTCATGGTGCTTTTAATAAATTACCTGAGAGTAGAGAAATAAAAAAATACTTGATTGGGCAATTAACAATGATAAATTTATAATCACCCTTTGCCATGGCCCTGCCGCCTTAGCCGCAGCTGCTATTGAGCGTGCAGATAGTGATTTTCCGTTCAAAGGCTATGAGTTATGCGTATTCCCAGATGCTTTAGATGAAGGGGCAAATATTGATATTGGCTATATGCCGGGTAAATTACCTTGGTTATTAGCTAAACGCCTTGAAACACTCGGTATGAAAGTAATGAATCAAGGTATCACTGGCCAAGTACATAAAGATCGTAAATTACTAACGGGTGATAGCCCCCTTGCAGGGAATAAACTCGGCATTTTAGCGGCAGAAGAATTATTAAAAGCCGTTAAATAATTACTCTTCATATCAGCAAAATACCGCCTTAACAACGAGGCGGTATTTTTTATAGCGGAATATCAACAATAGAAGAACAAATTTTTATAAAATCAATAAAACCACCAAAAGGCACAGAGAAAGCATAGAGAATTAAGCGATTTTTCAGGAGCAAGGTGCAAAAGAACTGCAACTTACCACACTTTGCAGCACGTTGATAGATACTTAACCATAAGATATGATGACTAAAAACTAAGAAAATCTCTGCTGACAGGGGATATTCTCTCTATCATCAAAAACGATTCAAACTTAATAACATAATACACCAACTATCTTACTGTACTTTTATGATGACGGATTAACCATCCATTTATCCTAATAGATTTTTATAAATGAGAATAATAATTATTATAATTGTAATTTTTTATAATATTTTATTTTCTTTTGTATAATAATCACTATTTTTCTTATTAACAAAACAGAAAGGTAGCCTGAAACAACTCGTTAATAGGGAGAGTCCAAATGGATTTCAATCGAATTATTACGCATATGAATGATCATCACCAAGATGATATGATGATACTTTGCCAAAAATTTGGCGCAGAGAAAGCCGTTACCGATGTTAAACTAACTCATGTCGATTTCGATGGTTTAGATTTTGAATACAATAATGGTAAAAAACTGCGAGTAGAATTTCCCCAAACAGCAGATGAAAACACAATCAAAAAAGCCATTATTAAACTTTGTACCGAAAGTAAACCCTTCACTAATCATCACCGCATCAAAGCCAAAATTGATACCTTCCGTCAGAGTGTCAATAGCTGCATACTTGCCACGCTGGATACAGAAGGATCACCCATTGCCTCTTATGCCCCCATTGTCTCACTTGATGGGAAAAACTATATTTATATCAGTGCTATTGCAGAACATTACGACAATATCAAACGAAACCCCAGTCAAGTTGAGGTCATGTTTTTAGAAGATGAAAGCCAAGCCAAATCCATTATTGTACGCACTCGTCTTCGTTACAAAGCTACTGCCCGATTTATACCAAGAGAAGATCCCATTGTAGAAAAAGTTCTGGATAAATTAGCTGAAATAATGAATAAAGTAGGAGGGATTAAAACCATCCGAGAATTTACCGATTTTGACCTTATTGAATTAACTTTTGGTACAGGACGTTTTGTACACGGTTTTGGTCAAGCCTATTCCATTACACCAACCGGTGAAATTTCACATATTGGGATAAAAGGAAATCCCCACGAAAAAGCAAGTACAACCCAAGTTTAATTAATACTTAATTTTTACTAACCCCTGAATCCCTATGGGGTTAGTTATCAGCTATGCTTTAATAAAAACAGGTTTAATATTTATTCAAAATACCTAATCTTCACTCTAATTTTTTATAAAAAATCATAAGATTATTAGACTAAAAAGCACGGAGAAATAATGATTGACCAAGCGAGTTTTCTGTAGTGTAGCGAAAGAATTGTTCGAGCGACTCAACATTATTTGTAGTGCTTTAATAAAAACAGATTTAATATTTACTTAAATTATTTTTCTAATAATGCCTGATAAACCGCTAAATGCTTATCAATAATAATCGGCATTGCAAACTCCCTTTCAGCTAATGCCCTACCTGCTTTCCCCATAGATAATCGTAAGTCTGCCCGATGTGCTAAATACATCACTGCCTCATAAATAGCGAGGGCATTTTTCACCGGCACCAATAAACCACTTTCATTTGGAATAATAGCATCTCGACACCCCGGTACATCTGTTGTAATAATAGGTTTACCACTTGCCGCCGCTTCTAATAATGATTTAGGAATACCTTCACGATAAGACGGCAATACCACAATATGGGATTGAGCATAAAGCTGTGCAATATCTTTACGTTCCCCTAGCATATTGACATAAGACTGCATATTATTAAACTCTGCCTGAGTAATAGAAGCAGGATTTCCTGTATCAATCCCACCTGCTATTTGCCAAACGAATTTTTTCTCAACATCCAGCTTAGCCGCCTCAACAAACTCTTGAACACCCTTATCCTTTAATAATCGTGCAACCATTGTCACCTTAATAGGCAAAGAAGGCTCATTAGGTGTTGGAGCAAATTCCTCCGTATCAACCCCAGCACCACGAATCATCACCACTTGTTGAGATTGAATAGCACCCATCTGCATTAAGGTTGCACAATCATCCTTATTCTGAAAAATAACACGACTATGCGTATGTCCCAATGCTATTCGATATAAATATTTAATTAACCCTTTAAGAAAATCTACTCCCTTTTTCTGACGGATAAAAATAAAACCCAATCCCGAAATCGCATAAACCACCGCAGGTACACGTGCTAATCGCGCAGCTATACCGCCATATAAAACAGGTTTAATTGTTACAAGATGAACTAAATCAGGTTTAACACGTTTAAACAAGCGATATAAGGAAAACAAAGATTTTAATTCTGACAAAGGGTTTGTTCCACTACGCGACATCATCAACACATGATGCTTTAACCCTAAACTTTCTATTACCTTAACAGATTCTCCCTGCATAGTAGCAACATGAACATCATATCCCTTCTCTTTCGCCGTTAGCGCAATCTTTACTCGATGCGATAAGAAGAAATCTGGATTATTCACTACAAATAATATTTTAAGCATAAAATATCCTATACCACTGTTATCTATTCATTATTATTGAGAGAGAAATACCATTACATCATTTACCGATAATTATTACTCATGTATTTCTGTTTTCTCTACCATTTGAGCCCATGTTCTTTCATATTGCTCAACCATTTTAGCTAAACTAAATCGTTCAAGTACACTCTGTCTTGCCTGCTCACCTAAGTGTTTAATCTGTTGAATATGTGCCATACTTTGCTTAGGCTTTCCTACAAAATCCAAGGCTTCTATTATTTTTTGTGCTAAATCTTTTGGATTAGCCGCTTGTGCGATCCACCCATATTGCCCCACAATTAAAGCGGCATCGCCTACATCTGTAACCACATTAGGGACTTCACAAGCCATTGATTCACAGACTACATTAGGAAATCCCTCTGCAATACTGGATAAAACATGAACATCTAAAACCGACATAAGCTCAGGAATATCTGTCCGCATACCCATTAATAGCACATCTTTACCAACCGTTAAACCTTGTCTATCGAGCATTGACAGTAATACTGTATTCTGTACGTCTAATCCCTTACCAACTAAAATACAAACGGCTGACGGGTATTTTACCTTAACCATAGCAAAAGCGGCTAATAAACTCGCATGGTCTTTTAATGGATTCCATCTTGCCACAAAACCAATCACTGGGATTGTATCGGCTAATCCCCATGCTTGCCTTAACGCATGACCAGCGATAGGATTTGCTTGCCAACGGCTTAAATCATAACCATTTTGAATAACTTTTATTTTATGTTGATCATATCCCCATGCCATATGTATTCTGGCTGCCTGTTCTCCACACACAATAATTTTTTCAGGTAAAAAACGAGACGCTATGGCACTGATTCGTGCTAAATAATAGGTAAGGCGAGAGCTATTCTTTAAACTATCTCCTGAATTACGCACGCCCCATGCAATATGCCTAAAACCTGCTTTCCGAGCCGCAATAGCCCCAAAAAAATCCGCGTGATACATCCATGTTTGAATAAGATCACCCTCTAGCGTCTTTAATAAAGCCACTAAACGTTTAAAATCACTCAAGCGAAACTTACCCGCTTGCATATTCAGTGTATAGACAGGAATTCCTGCTTTTTTTAATACTTCTCCATAAACCCCTTCATCACTAAAGCTCACAACACAATGCTGATAGGTAGAATGGGTAATCAGTCGAGTGAGTACCGTCTCTGCACCACCTTGTCCTAATCCGCTAATAAGATGAATAATCGTTAGTGGTTTCTTCATATACTTACCCCTTTAGGATAACCTCTTGTAATAAAGTATCCCATTGTTGCAATACCTGTTCTTGTGAAAAGCGGGCATAAACACTCTCTTGCCCCTGTCTTGCAAATTGTTCTCTTAATAAAGGATTTTGCATTAAATCACGCAGGGCATTTTGAAAAGCAATCTCATCATTAAGCGGAATTAATTTTGCAACAGTACCGTCCATACTAACTTCTCTAGGGCCACTTGGACAATCATAACAAACCACTGGTAACCCACATGCCATCGCTTCTAACATAACATTAGGAAATCCCTCTAAACGGGAACTCATCGCCAAAATACGTGCTTGCCGCATTTTTTCCCATGGTACGTTTGTCTTACCTTTTAGGAACACTTTATGCTGTAAACCCTTATCTTGGATAAGCTTTATTAAAGCCCCTTTTTCAGGCCCCTCTCCATAAATATGTAAAACCCAATCTGGAAACGCATCCGCAAGAGAGGTATAGCACTGAATTAAACGATCAAACTGTTTACTAGGGACTAATCTTCCCATCGCCAATACGATATTTGGTGCTTGTTGATTAGGTGAAATACGTTCTAATGTTAAAGGTAGAGGATTAGGTACCACACTTATCTGAGCCAAAGGAGGCATTTTTTCAGCAAATCGTTGTGCCGCTTGCTCTGTTTGTAGCATCACTACCCTTGCTTGCGGATATAAATAACGCCTTAAAACCCGTAATAATGCACTAATTTTCTGAAAAGAAGGGTCAGAACGTTCACATACAATAAGTGGGATATGAAGTCCTTTTGATGCCATTAAACTGATGACATTCACATTCGTCAAAAATGACACCATCACATCTGCTTTTTCCTTACGCATTAGTTTTCTTAATATCCACGGTTTAACGATTCTTGCTAACCATTTTAGACGAGGTAAATCATTCGCTAACCAATGCACTTTTACCCTTGGATCTAACGGATAAAAAGACTGACCATTGCCTTGTGAAAAACAAGGTACAAGTACAACCTCATACCCTTTTTCCACCCAAGCATTCACCAGTGTACACGCTACCCTTTCTGCACCTCCCGCATTTAATGAACTAAGTAAAAAGAGTATCTTCATCACTACCACTACACAGAAATATCATAAGCATCTAACCATGCTTGAAGCATTAATAGCCCCCATAATTGAGCACTCCAATCACTTTTCCCTGATTGATGTTCTTGCCATACTTGCTGAATCAACTTATCATTTAATAAACCTTGTTGCTTAATCCGCTGGCTACTTAATAAATCAGTCGCCCACGCTTTCAGAGGGGCTCTTAACCATTGCCCTAAAGGCACAGAAAAGCCCTTTTTAGGTCGATCCAATAAAGCAGGAGGAACATAACGATAGAGCAAAGATTTCATTAACCATTTACTCGTTCCTTCTCGACATTTATAGCTAGGATGAATATCCCAGACAAACTCAAAAACCCGATGATCTAATAAAGGAACACGTGTCTCTAATGAATAATACATGGCGGCTCTATCTACTTTCACTAAAATATCATCAGGTAAGTAAGATAGTGTATCCGTAATCATCATTGTCTCTAATACACTTCGTAAATGATGATGTGTAAAAGGATCAGGTAACTCTTGTGTTCCAGGAACAAGTTGTGCTGGTTTTTTCCAGTATGAAACAAAAGGTTTATAAAAAGCCACACTATTTTTGGCTTTAAGTACCATCGCAAGCTGTTGCCACTTTATTTGTCGTTCTAGGGAAGTAAACTGTTTAGACATACCCATACAAATATCTGCTAAAATCGGTCTCAAAATCTTAGGTACTTTGTGGCGATAATCCCACCATTTTAAGACTCGATGATAACGATTATAGCCACCAAATAATTCATCACCAGCATCACCTGATAAAGCCACTTTAACCTGTTTAGCAGTCATCTGCATCATCATTAAAACAGGTAGTTGTGAAGAATCTGCAAAGGGTTCACTGTAAACACTAGGTAAATACTCAACTAAGGCTAGGCTATCTTCAGCACCCATATAAAGTTCTGTATGGTCTGTTTGTAAATGCTGGGCAACTGCTTTCGCATAATCTGCCTCATTATATTGTTCTTCTTTAAAGCCAATAGAAAAAGTTTTGACAGGTACATCACTTTGTTTTTGCATTAATGCGGCAATAAGTGAAGAATCTGTTCCCCCTGATAAAAAAGCCCCCAGTTTAACATCGGCAAGCATTTGATCTTTAATCGCTGATGACAACACCCCATCAAAAGCATCTATTGCCGCCTCATCACTCGTAAACAAACGATCACTACTACGTTTTGCTACCTCATATGCTGACCAATATTCCTTAGGCATAGACCATTCATATTGATGAAAGAGCTGATCTTTTGTAAAAACCAAATAACTGGCAGGAGGCAATTTATAGGTTTGGTCAAAGATAGTATAAGGTGCAGGAATATAATTATGACGAAGGAATAATGTAACCGCTTTTTTATTAAGCGTACGAGAGAATCCATCAATCGGCATGAGGGCTTTTAAATCAGATGCAAATAAAAGCCCTTTCGCACTTCGTGCATAATATAAAGGCTTTTCTCCAAAGCGGTCTCTCCCCAACACTAATGTTTCTTTTTCTTTATCCCACAAAGCAAACACAAACATACCTACTACCTGTTTAAGCGTTTCTTCAACCCCCCATTGTTCAAAACAAGCCAGTAAGGTTTCCGTATCAGAATGCCCTCGCCATTGTTTATCGTTAATCTGTCCACGTAAACTCAGATGGTTATAAATCTCACCATTAAAGACCAAAACATAGCGTTGATTCTCGCTATGCATAGGTTGATGACCTTGATGAGATAAATCTTGAATGGCTAATCGTACATGAGCAAGACCAATATGCTGCTGAGGGCTTAACCATACACCCTCACTATCTGGTCCTCGCTCTTTAATTCGTCTGCAAGCTTGCTCTAAAACCTGTTGCTTATGTTCAAATGACCCTATTAGTCCAATAATGCCACACATTACTTTTATCCCCTATTCTATCTATTACCCTAAAGAGGAATACTGTTTATCCATTTTATCCTAGATTACCTATGAGCAAAAGGGTAACAATACCGATAACCTTTTCATATCAATACGGGATAAAATCTTATCATTTTATGCTGAGAATTATTTGATATTATGGCTATATTGCCCAAATGACCTACTTCTTTGATTCATTTATTGCTCTATTTTTCGTAAATAAAAGCACCTATTTGATATTTAAACTTATTCCTTATAAAAAAATCATTCATTAAACTCTTTTTAAAAAGCACGGAGAAATAGTGATTAACCGAGCGAGTTTTCTAGAATGAAATGTAAGAACTGTTTGAGCAACTTAACACTATTGGCAGTGCTTTTATTATCATGAGTGACTTCTTATAAAATCATAAGATTATTTTTAGATAATCTATTGACAACCTAATAAAGTGCTAAATAAATCATCCCATTTTTCACTAATTTCCTGTGCAGAGAAACGATGAATCACCTCTGGTGCATTACTCGCATAATAATGTCGTAAGTTTTCATCACGCATTAATTGATTTAAAGATTCTGCTAATGCCTTACTATCGGATACCGGTCTTACCAATACACCATCAATCCCCTCTCTAATCACCTCTCTAGGGCCCGTATCACAGTCAAATGAAACAACACACAAACCACTTGCCATTGCCTCTTGCAAACTATTAGAAAGCCCCTCATAACGAGAAGATAGCACAAACATATCGGCTTGTTCATACCAATCTTTAAGATTACCTACTCGACCGGGTAAACTAACTTTATTTTCTAACCCTAATTGCTGTATTTGATCCTCTAGTGCTTGTCGTTGCCCACCCTCACCTAAAATAACCAAACGCCATTGGTTATTCGCATCTGCAATTTGTGCAAAAGCGTTTAACAACACATCAAATCCTTTTTCAGTATGCAATCGTCCTACCGCCAATAACAATTTAGTTTGATCAGGTTTTTGCACAGGAATATACGGAGGCTGATTATGTAAAGGGAAGCGTACAGCATTAGGTATAACAGCAACAGAAGTATGAAGGATATGCTGATGAATCCAATCCGCACTCATTTTTGTAAGCGCAAGTACCTTTGCCGCTCGAGGGTAGGTCATTTGCCTTAGTTTCTGCCAAAAAAAAGAAAGTTGTTGTGAAGGTGGGTGCGCATGCTCTGTTGCTATCACGTTGACAGATAAACCAATACTAGCAAGAATAGACATTACTGATGAACTTGTCATCATACCGATCACAATATCAGGACGGTATTGTTTAATCGCTCGGCGAATAGCCCATACTTTTTTAATCTGTGCCACTATACCAGTCTGCCCTAACTGATGGGTACAAATACGGCAAATAGTAGAAGGGAGATGATACACATCCGTACCGCTATCTGATTGTGTTAATAACGTAACCTCATAGCCTTTACGTTGCCAATACGTTGCCAAATCAACAGCGACACGTTCTGCCCCACCCCCTAATAGAGAAGGAATAACGATCATTAAAGAGAGTGTTCTATCTTTAGCCATACTATACTGAAGAATGTGTAGCAGAAGGTTGTAAAGGTAGTCGCCATGCTACGATAAAATAACAAATAAACGAACATAGATACATCGCTGCCGTTGCTAGCATAATCCCTTGGATACCATAATGAGGGGCAAGTAAATAGTTCATCAGGAATTTTACGGCAAAATTAATTAACGCAATGCCTGCCATTAATTTATACCGATTTTGACTCGCTAATAACTGTACTAAAATAAGTACCCCAAAATAAAAGGGGACTTGCATTAAACCATAGCGTAAGGCTTCTGCTACGGCAATGGTATCTTGTGCCGTAAAAGCACCTCGCTCAAAAACAATTTTTACGATAAAAGGCGCAAGATACCAAGCTATAACTAAGAAAAATACACCCAATCCCACCATAGCAAGCGACCATTTAAGTGCCATGACCTTAGCCTGATAAGCATCTCCCCTATACTGCACATCTGCCAATACTGGTAAGGCGGCTCGTCCAACTGAGGCAGCACCAATACCAATAATAACCGCCACTAACCGTGTCGCATACCCCATTGTCGCATTCGCATTATTTCCTATTTGAGCAACAAATATTTGATCCATAGGCGCAACAAAACTTAATGCAATCTGCCCAATCAACATAAAGCCTGCTGCCTGTACTAGCATCGACCAATGTTCAGATTGAAACTGCCATTTGGGGAAAATAAATCGTTCTCCTTCTGCTTTATCAGCCAAATACCATAATAAGATAGTTTGTAGAAGATAACCGCTTAATGTTCCCCATAAAATAGGCCAAATAGAAACATCATTCGGAGATAATATAACCCACGCAAAAATAAATAACGCTGGGAGGCTATCCAATAAATTATTAATATGGCGTTCAAGCGCTCTTAGCCTCGCCATATTAACCCCTATCAATAAGATTAATAAAGCGGTTAGTGCAAATACCCCTATCATCTCGTTGGTATAACTTTTGGCGGTTTCACTTAATTTACCAGAAGTATATTCAATCACCCAAGGCCATACAAACCACGTAAAGCACATAATAAGTATGCCAATAAAGAAAATCCATGCTTGTAGTTCGGCAACAAATTTATTTTTTTCTTCTCGTCCCAAGTGCCTTAATTTAACTAATACAGGAATTAAAACCACCGAAAAAGCACCAACAATCGTTGTAGGAAGCCAGTTTGCCATACTTTGTGTAAACTGATAGGCATCTACCACATCACTCACCCCATAGCGATGTGCGATAGCCATTTCTTTGATAGCACCTGCCAACTTACCGATAATCAAGAAAAAAGCGACCCGCACCGCCCCAGAGACAATGCGCATGTGGTCGCTTTTAGAGGAATGTATTGCACTCAATTTATTTCAAGAACTGAATATACCAAGGCATTGCTTTTGCTAAACCCTGTACGATGGAATAATGTGGTTCATACCCTAACTGTTTTTTAGCCTTGTCAATATTGGCAAAAGAATGACGCACATCCCCTTTACGAAAATCCGCATAAATGGGGGCTTTATCATAATGGATACCATTGGCTAAAAGCTGCTCTTTAATATAGCTAAATAAGGTATTTAATGTAGTTTGAGCATGATAGGCGACATTGTAAACCTCAAAGCCACTTTCTGGCATATTAACCGCAGCTAATAAATTAGCTTGAACAACATTCTCAATAAAACAAAAATCACGGCTTGTTTCACCATCACCGTTGACGGTAATATTCTCTTGGTGGATCATTGCTGAAGCCCATTTTGGAATAACAGCGGCATAAGCACCATTAGGATCTTGTCGTTTACCAAAAACATTAAAATAACGTAAACCAATCGACTTAAATCCATAACCTTGTGCAAAAACACGCGCATAGAGTTCATCGACTAATTTAGTAACCGCATAGGGAGACAAAGGATTACCAATTTTATCTTCGACTTTAGGAAGATCTGGGTGATCTCCATACGTAGAGCTAGAAGCAGCAAATACAAAAGACTGCACCCCTTCGTCACGAGCCGCCACCAACATATTTAAGAAACCGCCGACATTGACATCATTACTGGTTATCGGATCATTTAAAGAGCGAGGAACTGAACCTAATGCTGCTTGATGCAAAACGTATTCAACCCCTTTTACAGCGGTACGACATGTATCAAGATGACGGATATCTCCCTCAATAAATGTAAAATTTGCCCATTGTTCAGGTGAAACTAAAGACTGCACCTCATCTAAATTGCGCTGATGTCCTGTTGCAAAATTATCTAATCCCACTACTTTCTGCTCTAATTTAAGTAGCGTTTCAATAAGATTGGATCCAATAAAACCAGCACAACCTGTTACTAACCATGTACGCGGATTTGCTTTTAAGGTTTCTTGTAATTGCTCAAAAGATTGACTCATTTTGCTATCCTATAAACGAATATCAGCATCTTCTGGTTTAAGCAGATATTTCAAATCATATAATATATGCTCTGGCTTACCAAATGCACGAATTGCCTCTACACCCATCTGTGCAAATTGTTCATGTGCAACCGCAAGGATAATACCGTCATATGCCCCTATATCAGGTGTTTTAATCGGGGTAATACCATACTCATGCTCTGCCTCTGCTGCATCTACCCATGGGTCATAAACATCAACATGGATATTATATTCCGCTAACTCTTTGACAATATCAACAATACGAGTATTACGAATATCTGGGCAATTCTCTTTAAATGTTAATCCCATCACTAAAACACGGGCTTCTTGTACCTGAATACGGCGCTTAGTCATTGCTTTAACTAATTGCGAAACGACATAAGAACCCATTGAATCATTAAGACGGCGACCTGCCAAAATAATCTCTGGGTGATAGCCAATGGATTGTGCTTTATGGGTGAGGTAATAAGGATCAACACCTATACAATGTCCACCAACAAGTCCTGGACGGAAAGGCAGGAAATTCCATTTAGTACCTGCGGCTTCTAATACCGCTTGTGTATCAATACCAAGACGATTAAAAATAAGTGCCAGTTCATTAATAAGGGCAATATTAACATCACGCTGTGTATTTTCAATTACTTTTGCGGCTTCTGCCACACGAATACTACTTGCTTTATGTGTTCCTGCCACAATAATAGATGCATAAAGGGCATTGACTACTGTTGCAATTTCTGGTGTTGAACCAGAGGTTACTTTCTTAATGGTAGAAACTCGGTGTTGTTTATCCCCTGGGTTAATACGTTCTGGACTATAACCTGCATAGAAATCAACATTATATTTAAGTCCTGATGTTTTCTCTAAGATAGGCACACAAACTTCTTCTGTTGCCCCCGGGTAAACCGTTGATTCATAAATAACAATATCACCCTTTTTAAGCACCTTCCCAATCGTTTCACTTGCTTTGACTAAAGGGGTTAAATCAGGTTGCTTATAATCATCAATAGGGGTCGGTACTGTCACAATAAATGTATTTGCCTTAGCCAGTTCATCACTTTCAGCACTAAATGTTAAATGTACTGCTTCTTTTAACTCTTCCGAAGAGACTTCTAGCGTATGATCAACTCCTGATTGTAGCTCTGCAATCCGTTTTTTATTAATATCAAAACCTAATACATCACGTTTTTTACCAAACTCAACTGCTAATGGTAAACCTACATAACCTAAGCCAACAATGGCTAACTTAATATCTTGTAATTGCACTTTAAACCTCTTAGAGAGCAAAAAATAATTTTAGCAAAATCACATTATCTATAAATGCAAAGTATCCCTAAAAATACGCATTTATAGTTCTATTTATTACCGTTTATCCAACCCTGATGACAATAAAAGCCATTTAGGACTACGCCACTTCACCAATCTTGAATAAAGCCAAACATATAACACAGAGAAAAGTAACATTCCTCCACACAATAATAAGGTATTATCCCAAAATAAAGTAGCTGGGACAAGATTCACTAAAGCTAATATCCAGAGATAAGGCGATGTTAAGGCATTGCAAAGATAAAGAGGAATTTCTTTTCCTTCTCGATTAAATGTTTTCTGTACTAAACGGCGAAAGATAAGCTGATGTAAATGTAAGGCATCAGGCTGATCGACTGGTACACCTCGTTTAAATTTGCGTCGCCAGATAGAGAATAGGGTCTCAAAAACGGGGTAAAACAAGACAGCCAAAGCATAGAACGCAGAAACAGATGGATTACGCATCACTAACAAGACAGCTAACTCTGCCAATACGAATCCAATAAAATAAGCGCCGCCATCTCCTAAAAAAACACGTCCAAAAGGAAAATTCCACACAAAAAACCCTGCAATAGCAGAAGACATCGACAAGGCAATTGTGAAAACAGCCATATCCCCTACTTGATAGGCGACTAAAGCAATGGATACTGACATCAATACCGATACCATAGAGGCAAGCCCATTCATCCCGTCCACAAGGTTTAATGCATGGGTACAGCCTCCAACAGCAACCACCGTAAAGAGTAAAGAAACAAACCAGAAACTAAAGAGATAATCAAATACCTCTACCCCCACACGGCTAACGCCACCAAAGAACCACCATGCAATCGCCGCAGAGATAAAGGCAGCTAAAAGTCGTTTACCCGCCCCAACATCTTTGGTAACGTCTTCAAGAATACCCGCACCAAAGACAGGCAAAGAAGCCACAAACAACGCAGGCCATAACCAATGTAAGGTCATATTGTCTGGTTTTCCCCAAACCAATAACCCCGCCAACGTACCTGCAAATACAGCAAGTCCCCCTACTCTAGGGGTTGATGTTTTATGAGACGCTTGAGGTTTATCAAGATCATAATCCCCAGTAAAACGCCCATGCCAACGCTCTGATAAAACAATTAACCCACCTACCATAAAGGCGGTTAAAGCAACATATAAATAATGTAATGATATTGACACAACTTTATCCAATAATAAGGGTATCAATAACCCTTTATCTTACCCATCTATACGAGTTAATTAATCAGTACATAGTATCATTTAAATAAGTAAGTACCATTCTGTTGTCTATTATATTAGCTTGAATTACACTGTTCGTGTGTAATCTGCATAAGAAAATATTTCAAAATCCTTCTTACGGATAATCTATTTTGAGAGACTCCTATACATCTTAACCATAAATGTAAAAAATCAAATCCCTACTATCATTAGTGCTTTTTTACAACTTTATTAGGGTTTCTACCTATTTTTTCTTGCTTTTCTTTTTGAAAGCTGTCATAATACAATCATTGATGGTTAGGTCCATCTACAGTTGTCTCCTCCACCCTCCTCCTTTGGTGGATTTTGCCCAAAGCCGCAAGGTTTTGGGCTTTTTTTTGCTTATTATCCTTTATTTACAATAACTCACTATAAAAACAGACAAGCACCAACATCATATTGGCAAAATAAAACAGCTACCTCCCCTAATATCAATGGATAAAAATAATTTTTAACACTTATATATTGAAAAGACTTATTTCATCGTATCGCTTTCCTGCTTATCGACTAAGTTTCTGGGTATAATAAACGTATTTCATTACTTGTAAAAGGCATCTTCATGCAATGTGCTATTGAATGGGATAATGCCAATGGTATGCTCTTTATCGCACAAACAGATAGTGGGTATCGTATCACGATGGATAGTGCATTAGATAGCCATCAGCATCTAGCGGCAAGTCCTATGGAATTATTACTGAGTGGTGCTGGCGGTTGTGCAGCATCAAATGTGGTTGTTATTCTTAAACATAGCCAACAAGATATTAGTCGTTGCCTAGTCAATATCACCGCAGAGATGAATAGTACACACCCAAAGGTATTTACCCATATTCACTTTCACTTTACGGTAATAGGAAAAGCATTAGAAGCACATATTGTAAATAGAGCCGCCAAACGTGCACATGATAAATATTGTTCAGCTATTGCGATGCTCGAAAAAACAGCCACTATTAGCTATAGCGTCTCTATTGAAGAAACACACTCTTAGTCAAGGATTATTATGAGCTCCCACCAATACGAAGATTTAATGCGTCATGTTTTTGAACATGGTGTGAGTAAAACAGATCGAACGGGTACAGGAACACGGTCTGTCTTTGGTTATCAAATGCGATTTAACCTTCAAGAAGGTTTTCCTATGGTAACGACCAAAAAACTTCATACGAAAAGTATTTTTATTGAATTACTCTGGTTCTTACGTGGCGATTCTAATGTTCGTTGGTTACAAGAAAGAGGGGTTACTATTTGGGACGAATGGGCAGATACAGACGGTAATCTAGGCCCTGTTTATGGGGTACAGTGGCGGAGCTGGCCTACCCCTGATGGACAGCATATCGACCAAATTAGCCAAGTTATTGAGCAAATTAAAAATAATGCTGACTCTCGCCGTTTGATTGTTTCTGCATGGAATGTTGCTGAAATCAGTAAAATGAAACTCCCACCTTGCCATGCTTTTTTCCAATTCTATGTAGCAGAGGGCAAACTCTCTTGCCAACTCTATCAACGTAGTGCCGATATTTTCTTGGGCGTTCCTTTTAATATTGCAAGCTATGCTTTATTAACACATATGGTGGCGCAACAATGTGATCTTGAAGTAGGGGATTTTATTTGGACTGGGGGTGATTGCCATCTTTATAGCAATCATTTTGAACAAGTCAAAGAGCAACTTTCTCGAGATCCCTTTCCCTATCCTACTTTACATATTAAACGTAAACCTGCCTCTATTTTTGATTATGAATATGAGGATTTTGAGATTCTGAATTATCAACATCACCCTCATATTAAAGCACCTGTTGCCGTGTAGATTTTTTATAAAGTGTATCAAATGAGTATTAATATTATTGTCGCCTATAACCAAAAACATATTATTGGTAAAGACAACACAATGCCATGGCATTTACCTGCTGACTTAGCTTATTTTAAAAAAACAACGATGGGATATCCTGTTATTATGGGAAGAAAAACAAGAGAATCCCTTGGTCGCCCTCTACCGGGTCGTCTTAATATTGCTATTACCCGTGATACACATTATCAAGCAGAAGGGACACAGATTGCCCACTCACTTGAAGAAGCTATTAAACTGGCACAAGCTGAAAACAACACTATCTTTATTATTGGTGGAGGTGAAATCTATCGACAAGCACTCGCTTTTGCCGATAAGGTTTATGCGACTGAAATTTATTCTGATATAGATGGCGATACGGCATTTCCTATTCTTGATAAAACACAATGGAAAGAAGTATCACGTCATTCACAACCCCCTCAAAACGGCTTAGCATTTGACTTTGTGGTTTATGAACGTTAGGTATTGATAGTCTATAGTGATAGAACACCACCATAAATAGTTCATATTCATAAAGTACAAATTTTTAGTATATTTTGATCACCTCTTCTATTATCACCAATACGATATAGGTATAGCTATACCTTTTTCTCTCAACTCAATAAATCGGTAATTCGGTATTCCTTTAGTGATTATATAAATAGAAGATAATTACCTCTGAACAATATAATAGGATAAATACGCATATCAATAGGAAAATACTTTCTATAGAATAACTAAAATCACTTACTTATTTTCTTAGGAGTTTATAGTGAAGTTTTCTTATTCAGTATTAGCTATTTGTCTTACTTTCTCTTTTGCATCAACTACATTTGCAGCCCCTCCCCTCTCATTTAAAGGGCAATTACCTACTCAAGCTATTAACCAGTATGCCAATGCGTGGCTCGAAATTGATACACAAGCTTTTGAAGATAATCTAGCCACCTTACAAAAGCAACTAAAGGGGAAATCTCAAATTTGTGCCATTATGAAAGCAGATGCTTACGGAAATGGTATTGATTTATTAATGCCCTCTATTATTAAAATGGATATTCCTTGTATCGGTATTGCCAGTAATGAAGAAGCACGTATTATTCGTGCTCATCATTACAAAGGAAAAATTGTCCGTGTTCGTTCAGCTACCTTAAATGAAATAAAAGATGGGATGCAGTACGATATGGAAGAACTCATTGGTGATTTAACGCAAGCTCAATCTATCAATCACTTAGCAAAAGAAGCAGGAAAAACAATACATTTTCATCTTGCCCTTAATTCAGCAGGTATGGATAGAAATGGAATAGATATGACAACAGAAAGGGGTAGGCAAGAAGCGATTGATATCACCAAACTTCCCCATCTTTCTATCATAGGCATAATGACGCATTTCCCCGAGGAAGATAAAGATATTATTCAAAAAGATTTAGCTCAATTTACACATGATACTGATTGGCTTATCAGTAATGCTCAACTTAATCGCCAACAATTAATATTACATGCCGCTAATTCTTATGCAACGCTAACTGTACCAGAATCACATTTAGATATGGTACGCCCTGGAGGATTGCTTTATGGTGATTCTATCCCTAGTCATACTGAATATAAGAAAATTATGTCTTTTAAATCAAGAGTAGCCAACATTAATCATTACCCTAAAGGTTCTACCGTTGGTTATGATCGTACCTTTACACTACAAAGGGACTCTTTACTCGCCAATTTACCCTTTGGTTATTCTGATGGTTATCGCCGTGCTTTTACCAATAAAGGCTATGTCCTTATCCGTGGTCATAAAGTCCCTGTAGTCGGGAAAGTCTCCATGAATACCACTATGGTGGATGTGACTGATTTTCCTGATATACAAGAAGGAGATGAAGTGGTTATTTTTGGCAAACAAGGTAATATAGAAGTCTCTCAAGCAGATATTGAAGAAATTAATGGTGCATTATTAGCAGATCTTTATACGGTCTGGGGAAATTCAAATCCTAAAGTTAAAAAATCTGATATAGAGAAACATTAAAAATCTTACCCATCTTCAGAGCATAAAGAATACATAAGAAAAACAATAGGGTGAGCTAATAAGCCCACCCTATTCCAATATTAAGAGAATACTACAATACGAATTAGAAGAATCCTAACGCTTTTGGTGAGTAGCTTACTAATAAATTCTTCGTTTGTTGATAATATCCAAGAATCATTTTATGTGTTTCTCGACCAATACCTGATTTTTTATACCCACCAAATGCCGCATGAGCTGGATAGATATGGTAGCAATTTGTCCATACACGACCCGCTTGAATAGTACGTCCTGCACGATATGCGGTATGAATAGAACGAGACCATACACCAGCCCCTAATCCATACATTGTATCGTTCGCAATACGCATAGCATCATCAAAATCTTTAAAGGTTGTTACGGATAACACAGGTCCAAAAATTTCTTCTTGGAAAATTTTCATTGAGTTATCACCTTTAAAGATTGTCGGTTCGATATAGAAACCTTCACCTATTTCTTTACGCTCTGCTCCACCTGTTAATAAAACAGCACCCTCATCTTTACCCATTTGGATACAACCCAGAATTTTATTCTGTTGTTCCAAAGAAGCTTGAGCACCAATCATTGTTTCAGTGTCTAATGGATGACCTGTTTTAATCCTTTTAACACGTTCAATAGCTTTTTCAAGGAATTTATCCGCAATGCTTTCTTGCACCAAAGCGCGTGATGGGCAAGTACAAATTTCACCCTGATTTAAGGCAAACATACTAAAACCTTCTAACGCTTTATCAAAGAATTCATCTTCCTTATCCATCACATCTTCAAAGAAGATATTAGGTGATTTACCCCCTAATTCTAATGTTATAGGAATGATATTTTCAGCTGCTGCACGCATAATAAATTGACCAACACGTGTAGAACCAGTGAAGGCAATTTTAGCAATACGAGGGCTACTTGCTAACGCTGCACCTGCTTCTTCGCCAGAACCATTAATGATATTTAAAATACCGGGTGGTAATAAATCTTGGATAAGCTCTACTAACACCAAAATACTTACGGGGGTCTGCAATGCAGGTTTCATCACAATACAATTACCTGCCGCTAGTGCAGGAGCAATCTTCCATGCTGCCATCAGAATAGGGAAATTCCACGGAATAATCTGACCCACAACACCAAGTGGCTCATGGAAATGATAAGCCACAGTATCATCATCTATTTCAGCTAAATGCCCTTCTTGAGCACGGATACAACCGGCAAAATAACGGAAATGATCAATTGCCAAAGGAATATCTGCTGCTAATGTTTCACGAACAGGTTTACCGTTATCCCATGTTTCAGCAACAGCAAGTGTTTCTAAATGGGCTTCAAGACGATCAGCTACTTTCAATAAAATATTCGCTCGTTCAGCAGGAGAGGTTTTACCCCATTTCTCTTTTGCCTTATGTGCCGCATCTAGTGCTAATTCCAAATCTTCAACACTTGATAAGGCGACTTTTGTAAATACTTTCCCATCAACAGGTGAGATATTATCAACATATCTGCCTTTTACTGGCGGCACCCATTTACCATCAATAAAGTTATCATAAACGGCTTTAAAATGAACTTTTGAACCTTCTTTATTGGGATCAACATAACGCATAACCAGACTCCTTTTGTCTTTCGTTAAATAAGCACAAAATCAATTTATTGTATCTACACCCTTTTTACGACAATTATTTTAAGTCCTAAATAAGTAAGTGATAAACAAATCAATTTGTGTACTATGATTGTAGCAATCCCCCCATTAAATCTCAATAAAGGTTTACACCACATTATGGTTTATATTGATAAATAATAAAAATAGATATTTATTTAACTATTGCTTATAAGAAAAATATAGTTCCTTACTCAAAAGGGCATCATAACAAATCAGCAAGTTTTTAAACCAAACAAGAAAATACTATACATTACCATGCTTTCTATCTATTTATTTTTATCTTAAACCAATCAAGAAGAAGCCTAAAATCAATATACTAAAGATCAAGACAAATTTTAATTATGTGTGTTTTAAGTATTTAATACTCTCTTTTCTACAAAATGCCAAAATAAAAAAGCGGTGTTAATACACCGCTTTTTATTGACTGTAGATTATGCTTTATCTATTTTGATTCATATTCCTCAATTGAGGGGCAAGTACAAATCAAATGACGATCACCATATGCATTATCCACGCGAGCAACAGGACTCCAGTATTTATTGAGTGGGTCCATACCTGCAGGATATGCCGCTTCTTTACGAGAATACGGATGAGTCCATTCTTCTGATAATAAGCTTTCTGCAGGATGAGGTGCATTTTTCAACACATTATCATTGGCATCTACTTCACCTTTTTCCACTTGAGCAATCTCAGCACGAATCGCAATCATCGCATCAATAAAGCGATCTAATTCTCTTAGACCCTCTGACTCAGTAGGCTCTACCATTAAAGTACCAGCAACAGGGAAACTCATGGTAGGAGCATGGAAACCATAGTCAATTAAGCGTTTTGCAATATCATCTACCGTAATACCAGAACTATCTTTAATTGGGCGTACATCAAGAATACACTCATGTGCTACTCGACCATTACGACCACTATAAAGCACTGGGTAATAAGGTGCTAGGCGTGTCGCAATATAGTTAGCATTTAATAAAGCCACCTGTGTTGCTTTCTTCAGCCCATTGACACCCATTAGGGCAATATAAACATAAGAGATAGGTAGAATACTTGCTGAACCAAAAGGAGCTGATGATACAGGCCCCACTACCTCATCTTCTGATAACTTACCTTGTTCATCTACGATACCGGGTAAGAATGGTGCTAAATGCTCTTTCACCCCGATAGGACCTACACCTGGGCCACCACCACCATGAGGAATACTAAATGTTTTGTGTAAGTTAAAGTGTGATACATCAGAACCAAACCAACCTGGTTTTGCCAAGCCAACAAGGGCATTCATATTTGCCCCATCTAGGTAAACCTGACCTCCTGCCGCATGGATTAAATCACAAATTTCAACAATACGCTCTTCAAATACACCATGAGTAGAAGGATAAGTAATCATAAAGGCAGCAAGGCGATCACCAACTTGAGCAATCTTGACCTTTAAGTCATCTACATCAACATTACCTTGACTATCAGAAGCAACTACCACAACATCCATACCCGCTAAAGTAGCTGATGCTGGATTAGTACCGTGAGCAGAGGCAGGAATTAAGCAAACATTACGTTGTGCTTGACCCATTGATTGATGATAAGCACGAATCGCTAATAAACCAGCATATTCACCTTGCGCACCAGAGTTAGGTTGTAAGCTAATCGCATCATAACCTGTAATTTCACAAAGTGCTTCGCTAAGACGCTCAAATAAAATGCTATACCCTTCTGCTTGATCATCAGGAGCAAAAGGATGGATATTGCAGAATTCTGGCCAAGTGATAGGAATCATTTCTGCGGTTGCATTGAGCTTCATCGTGCATGAACCTAATGGAATCATACTACGATCAAGCGCTAAATCCATATCAGATAAGTGGCGAAGATAACGCAACATATCTGTTTCAGAATTGATGCTTGAGAAAATAGCTTGTGTCAAAATAGCACTTTGACGAGCCACTTCTGCAGGAACAGCAATATCTGCGTCTGAATCAATCACATCATCGATATCAACAGGCTCAACAGCCAATGCTTCTGCAATAATATTAATTAACTCTTGTACATCTGCCAAAGAAACTGTTTCATCTAATGAAATTGCAACACTTGTTGGACTTACATTGCGAAGATTAATACCATTCTCAAGAGCAACCGCTAAAATAGTCTGTGCTTTTTCAGATTCAATTTGTAGCGTATCAAAGAATCGCTCATTCACCACATTAACACCCATTTGTGCCAATGCTTCATTTAGAATAAAGGTACTTGAATAAATACGCTGAGCAATCGCACGAATACCTTTAGCACCATGGTAAACTGCATACATACTTGCCATTACAGCTAGCAATACTTGAGCAGTACAAATATTAGAAGTGGCTTTTTCACGGCGAATATGTTGTTCACGGGTTTGCAACGCAAGACGTAATGCTTTTTTACCTTGAGCATCAACAGATACCCCTACTAAACGTCCAGGCATAGTACGTTTTAAAGCATCTTTAGTTGCCATATAACCTGCATGAGGCCCACCAAAACCAAGTGGAATACCAAAACGTTGTACGCTACCGACTGCAATATCAGCACCCCATTCACCCGGCGCTTTTAAAATAGCCAGAGATAATAGATCAGCGGCAACAGCTACAATGGTATTTTGAGCATGAGCCTGTTCACAAAAATGTTGATAATCAACGACTTCACCCAAGCTGTGAGGGTATTGTAATAATACACCAAAACATTCTGGAAGACCTTCTAACTCATCACCGATAACAACCTCAATACCTAATGGTTTTGCACGTGTACGAACCACTTCTTGTGTTTGTGGGTGAACGTGTTGAGAAACAAAGAAAACATTACTTTTCGATTTAGATGAACGGCGAGCTAATGTCATTGCCTCTGCGGCGGCTGTACCTTCGTCTAATAACGACGCATTAGCTACATCTAAACCTGTTAAATCCACCACCATAGTTTGGTAGTTTAATAAGGCTTCTAAACGACCTTGAGAAATTTCTGGTTGATAAGGTGTATAAGCCGTGTACCAAGCTGGATTTTCTAAAACATTACGAAGAATCACATTGGGTGTATCTGTACCATAATACCCTTGCCCGATATAGCTACGATAAACGACATTTTCACTCGCAATCTCACGTAATTCTGACAATACATCAGGCTCTGTACGTGATTCTTCTAAAGCTAACTCTTCTTTTAAGCGGATATTATTGGGAACGATTTCATCAACCAATTCATCTAAAGAATTAACCCCAATCGTTTTGAGCATATGAGCTTGCTCTTCCGCATTTGGTCCAATATGACGACCGACAAACTCTTCTGTTTGATCAATATGTGTGTGCAACATGATTTTTTCCAATCTTTATTTTAAGGTTAAACTAAGCTTGTGCTTGATAGTCAGCAGCACTTAATAAACCATCATAATCAGCTGGATTACTTGGTTTGATTTTGAAAATCCAGTTAGCATACGCATCTTGATTGACTAAATCAGGGCTACTTTCTAATGCTTCATTAAAAGCAACCACTTCGCCTGCAACAGGGGCATAAATATCAGAAGCCGCTTTAACAGACTCAACTACAGCAGCTGTTTCACCAGCAGCAAGTGTTTCGCCTACTTTAGCATCACCCACAAACACTAAATCACCTAATTGGTCTTGTGCATCATGTGTAATACCTACAACAAATACATCACCTTCTTTTAAAACCCATTCATGTGATGCTGTATATTTACGATCTTCAGGTAAACTCATTTTTTAACTCCTAGATTAAAAGCCACGTTGCACACGTGACATAAACAAAAAAACTATTCCACTAAGGCCTTACCATTACGAACAAATGGTAATGTTGTTAGTACAGCAGGCAGCCATTTACCACGGATTTCTACCTCAACAGTATCGCCCGCCTTAGCCGCTTCTGGCATACGAACAAAACCAATTGAAAAACCCAATGTAGGCGACATTGTACCACTGGTGATTTCACCTTCTCCACTGGCTCCACGTACTTTCATATGTGCACGAACAACGCCACGCTCTAATAATTTAATCCCTAAGAAGGCATTACGCTTGGGATTATTTGTTAATACATCACGTCCTACAAAATCACGTGACTCATCTTTAAGGCTTACTGTCCATGCTAAACCGGCTTGGAAGGGTTGAATCTCTTCATCCATATCCTGACCATAGAGATTCATACCTGCTTCTAAGCGTAAAGTATCACGCGCTCCTAATCCGCACGCTTGAACACCAGCAGCGGCAAGGTCTTTCCAGAAAGCAACTACATCACTACTTGGAACAATAATTTCAAAACCATCTTCACCTGTATAGCCTGTACGTGCTACCATCGTATTTTCATCAATACGAGCAGCGTTAAAAGGGGTAAGTGATTCTGAAGCTGCTTTCCATTGAGGGCGAATAGACCATACAATCTCACGCGCTTGTGGTCCTTGAACAGCTACCATTGACAAATCATGACGTGGTGTAATAGTTACATCTAAACCTTTTGCTTGTTCTTGCATCCATGCTAAATCTTTTGTGGCTGTACCCGCATTGACAACTACACGCCATTGGTCTAAAGCAAAGAAATAAATAATCAAATCATCAATAATACCTGCTGATGGATTTAACATGCAGCTATAAAGTGCTTTACCTGGTGTTGCAATTAATTTTTGTACGTCATTAGCCACCAATTTACGTAGGAAAGCATAAGCATCTGCCCCTACCACATCAACATTAAGCATATGGGAAACATCAAACATACCCGCCTTATTACGTACAGCATGATGTTCTTCAATTTGTGAACCATACGAAATAGGCATTTCCCAACCACCAAAATCAACTACTTTGGCACCAAATTCTAAATGGGTATCAAATAAAGCTGTACGCTTTAAAGAAGCAGAAGTCATAAAAGCTCCTAAACAAAAACTATAGAGGATACATAGAGACTAGCTCTTGTATATAAAAAAGCCCCCTCTGTCCATTTGCCTGAGAGTTTATGATTCACCTTCGGCGCTTGCTATACGCAAGTCTCTCCAGAGTACTCATTGCATTGAAAATACTCAAAGTATAGGGAAGTATTTTTATGCTTGCTGTGCCGTACTTTTACCTGAGCGATTATGGGTTTTTACGCCTTCGGTGGCAGCTAAACTGCACTCTCCCACACAGCATTTCATAAGTAAGCATATTGTAATCTATTTTCACGATTTCTATGGTGTTTTTACTTTGTATTACAGGGATTTCCCTAGGGTTTATAAAAAGTAGGGGGCTACTATCTTAAATAAAATATCTAAAAGAAAGTTTTATAAAATACACTCTTAAATATATGATTTAACTATAAACCACAATATAAATAACCTTTATGAGTCGGTTTTGTCCACTTTTGATAGTCAAGAATAATTGCAACAGATAATACATTAGGGAATGCTATATTTATATTTTCGTTTAACTTTTCTATCTTTTTTTCAAAATAAATATCACCTTTAAAAATACTTAAAGTTGATAAATATTTTGGTTTAATTTCTAAAATTTCATATCGAGTATTTACCGTTGAAGGAATAAAAGATAAAAAATTAACCATAAAAGGATACTCTTTTAATTTAGAAAGCATCAATTCATCAAACCAATAGATATCATCATAAGTAATTTTTTGATTATCAATTCTTTCTGGAAGCAAAATATAATAACTAACATTTCTAACTATTGATAATGTTATTCCTTTAAAAAACAGTTTATTTATTTCTGAAATTTTAGTATCAATATTATCAGGGTATAATTCTGACAATATTTTATATAAACTTTCTTCAATAGTTTTTTGTTTATTTCTATGTGAAAGATAAGAAATATTATTTTCTTTAATTTGAATTAAATCTGGAAAGTCACTCACTTTTATCCAAATAGGGAACTGTCCTCTCCCCAAAAAGCATAATAAAAAACTTAACACAATAATAAAAATTATTTTTTCAATTTCAATTTTATACGTCTGTATTGCTATACAATGTATTGCATAAAAGACTATTATCAAGGACAAAAATACTGCTAATTTTAAACTATTAGAAATATCTTTTTGAATAGGTTTTTGGATAATATTGATAAGTTTTAATAATAAAAAAACTATTACCCCTACAAAAAAATCTGCAATTTGGGATAACCTTCCTTTGCTTTTATTACTTTGAGACTGATAGACTAACATTTTATTCATTATCCTCTATTTTTTTAGAAAAATTAAAAATTATCTTATCTTTATCATCTAAATAATAAGAGGCACTTTTTGAAACCCCCTCACCAAGAAAATAATTTTCTATAAAACCTAATCCACTCATAGATTTATTAATAAGGAAATTAGATGTTCCCATAGATTTTTGCATTACATCATATTTTTTACCTACTAATATACCAAGAGATAAATCATATAATAAGTTAGATTGTTTATAATCAGAATTCAAAATATAACTTGTTGCTATACCTGATGATACTGATTCAGATGCCATTACACCATATGATTTACCTACATTTAATACTCCATTAATAATAGAAGGACTTAAGAATCTACTATATCCTACCCAAGATCCAGGTACGACCAATGTTCCTGCCACTGTAGGGATACCTGCCATTACAAGAATACCATCTTTCATGCCGGCATCAAATCCATCTCTTCTTGTATAGGCTTGTAAATCCTGATTAATTTGTTCTACTGTTTTTCCATTCTCAATACCTACTTGTACTAAAGAAGTAGCTCCAGGTCCCCAATTGGATATATTGCTCCATGCTCCATAATTAGGTACAAGTGCATTATTCTCCACCGCCCGTTTACCAATCTCACTACTGGTAATAGCACTCTGGAAGTTATCCCCTACGGCTACGCCACTTAATCCTGCTACCACTTGGCTAAGTGCTGAAATGGTTTCTTTCTCTTGTTCCGTGAGGGCTTCTGGGGATTTCTGGTAGAGTTTATCGGCAATAATATGGGCGGTTGTTTCTCCTACCACGGCACCTGCTGCACCTGCTAGTTCATTAGTGTTCAGCATCTTGGCTTCCACTGCCCCCAGTATGGCATGGGCGACGGTATTGGCAAAGAAATTTACTTTATTGGTGGCTTTATCGGTTGTGGCTTCTTTAATCGCTTTATTTAAAAATGGGGATAATCCACCCACAATTGCCGCATTGGTATTACCGGTGGCTAAGCCTTGTAATACACCCGTTGCTGCTCGGATACCCAGTTGTAGGTCACTGCCTTTGCCATAACTGTTAATCGTTTCTGTAGCACGGTTAAGTTGCTCTGTATAGTAAGCTCTTTGAGCAGAGGTCAGTGGTTGGTCTTTCAGGGCTTTTTCTGCCGCTACTTTGTCCGCTTCGGCTTTATCCAACATGTGTTGTAAGGCAATCGTGATTGTATTTTGGCTGATTTCACCTATCACTTGTGCCATCTCCATTCGCTCTTGCGCATCTGCTTTATCGAAGAGCTGTACCTTATTATTTGCTCCTTCTTTATCTCGTCTGATATTATCAGGGATTGAGCCTTCTTTCACATTGAGCGAAATATTTTGACCTATCACACTATAGGTGGTACTGCTATCCTCTTTATGGATATTGCCTCCTACAACACTGGCTGCTGTTCCTACCGCTGACCAGGCATTTTGTAGAGGATTAGTGGATACCCCTACACTGGCACTTTGTACCTTAATTTCACTTTGGTTCAGGATATTCTCTGCCGTTAAGGTTTGAGTAGTAAAGGTATTTTTATCCGCTGGAGCGGTGCTATCAATAATACCCCCTTTTAGGTGGGTATTATTCCCTACGGTAATCGTCATTCCCCCTTGTCCTGCGTTAAGACCACTTTGGGTGTGTACTTATTGGTAGTTCAGCTTGGCTTTGCTATGCGAGGCATTAAAGGATGCCCCTGATCCTGTGCCTGAGATAACCGCACTTGCCCCTACACTGCCTTGGGTATGTTTACTCTTATGGCGATTGGTATCTTGCTCACTTTCAATCGTCAGATTTTTTTGAATATCCGCTTTGATAGTCTCGGCTTGAATGCTTGCCCCTTTAAGGGTGGTATCCCCTTGGGTACTAAGGTTTAGGGTATTGGCTTTAAGTGCTATCAGCTGATGGGTAACGGTATCGGTGTTTTCTCGTCCTTTGCCTTTTTGGGCGCTTGCCTCTATACCGCCACCATAATTTGAGCCTGATACCGCCACAAAGCCTTTCCCCTTAATATAACTGATTTTTTGGTTAGTATTATATAGCATAGGATATAATGCACTTTTACTAAAAATTTTCCATATAAGGTGAAAAATCAAACTCCTCATTACTTCCAGAAAAAATATGTGCACCATAGTGATCAATAGCTGTTACAGGATCAACTAATTTTTTAATAGTAAAAACATCTGCATTTTTAATAACATACAACTCAGGAGAAGTTTGTCCTACAAATGAACTAACAAAAACTTGCGAACCGATAGGATCAAAACTCGCACTGGGTCGTGAATCAAAGAGGTTTCGTAAACAAATATATCTCTCTTCATGCGCTGTATAATCATCAAAATTATTCAATGAAACAACTTTTTTATTAAACTTTTCTTCTAAAAAAGCATATTCTTTTATCTTTAAGGCATCTGCTTCTTCATTACAATATAACACCCCCCCTAATAGACCTTGAGAAGATTTTGGTAAGCGACTTTTAAAAATAGGCATAGTAACATCTTCTGCCTGATTCCATTCGTCAATACGATAGAGCCAAGAGGTTAGGATTTCTTTTGGAATAATTTTATCATCCAATATTAATGAATTCCCTATTTTTTCATAAGGATTTTTTGTATATTCTATATAAAATATTTTTTCATTTATTAAAAACCCCATCTGGGTAATATCACTAATAAAAGGACGATTCTCAGGTGTTATTTTCTTAATCGCATAAAAAAATTGAGACTCCAATAATACCTGATAAGTTTTAGGTTGATATGTTTTAAAGGGTTCAATTAAGCTATCTTTTACATTGTCATATTCTAAAAGATAATTAATTGGATCATATGATTTATCAGAATCATTTCGCCAATAAATTTCAGCTTCTAAAGCTTTTTGTAAATCCCAAAAAACATAATCAAACGATTTCTCAAGCTTCTCTTGATTAAAATAAGTCATTTTTTAATTCCTTTTTGCTTTAATTCATCTTCAATCATCTTTTTTATTAATCTTTGCTGTCCCTCAAGAATCATTTTATATTCAGGACTCACAGGTATTCTTTGACCATTTTGATTAATCGTTGTCCAACCGCCATTAATAAACTCAACTTTTTTTCCTTTTGATATATTGAGAGGTAAAGGCATAGGTTGCAAATTATCTGCATGATTAATTAATTGGTTCTGTTCTGCTTTTGATAATTTATGAAAATCAGGGATATAGTTTTTAATATAATCTCTCGATAAGACATGATCCACTGAGGGTATTGAGCCATCTGGAAATGGTTTTAACTGACCATCAATAGGGTCTCTATACATTACTTGTCCTTTCTCATTCACCCATCTACCATGCCACTTCTCATCCAGATTTCCATATCGTTGATTAAAATCACAACAATTAGCATTGTGAACCCAGATTCCCCATTGTCCAATATGGTAGGTTCTAAAAGATTCCACTTCTATATTATAAACTGTTGCTTTTTCCTCTAACGCTTTTTGGCTAACAATTCGTAATCCCTCTTGACCGTCTCGGTCAAGTAGTACCATTCCCTCTTTGAGTAAAGCAGCTTTTACCCAGCCCTCCCCCTCTACATAAAACGGGTGTTCTGCTGTGGTATAGTGTTTTTCTACCTCTCTTTGTGTATTTTCAATCACTACCTCATATAAGGATTGGTTTGGTGTTGCTTTATGGGCAATAACGGGTTTATAGTCATACATCTCTCCAAACTCATCTCGTGACCAGACTAATTCTCCAAGCTGGATCTGTTCAATGGGTCTTAAGCCTTTCTTCGTTTGTACCATTGTCCCTGCTACAAAGCATGCTGTAGTAGGGCATATTTCACTCATTTTCTTCTGAGATGCAACATTTACATTAGGTTTAGGATAAACCTGTAACTTATCTATCTGTGTAGTGGTATGTTTTAAAAATTGTTCTACTTTATTAACAACAGGCACTGCAGGGGCTACCACTAGCGCACCTTCTATAACCCGTACTGTACCCTCTAATACATTACCTTTATAAATTTGGCTTACCCCTTGCCCTAGTATATAACTACCTGCTACAACATCAATTGTTGCACCTACTTTAGCTAAAGTACCTCCGCTAGACGTTAAAATAAAAGGACTAAGCTCATTGGATACTTTATATTCCCACGTAGTTGACCAGCCGATTCTCTTTCTTGCCGCCTCTAAGGCTTTACTTAATTCGCCTCTTTCTACTTTACCCCATTTAACAGGGGTTGATAAAAGACGTTGTACCTCTTCTACATTACCTTGTGAGGCAACATCAAGATAAATAGCAAGTTGCTCTTTTTCCTGTGCTGTTAAGCTATTAGGGTTTTCTTGATACCGTGCTAATAGCATATCCGATATATTATCTTTATCATTGAGTTGCAGTAATTTTTCTGCCTCCCGCTCAGTTAATGTACCTCTTCGAGAAGCAGTATCCACTAATTGATTACGTTCTTTCAGCTCTTGTTGGCTTAGGAAATTATTCTCAACCGCCCGTTTACCAATCTCACTACTCACCACCGCACTCTGGAAGTTATCCCCTACCGCTACTCCACTTAATCCTGCCACCACTTGGCTGAGGGCTGAGATGGTTTCTTTCTCTTGTTCCGTGAGGGCTTCTGGGGATTTCTGGTAGAGTTTATCCGCAATGATATGGGCGGTTGTTTCTCCTACCACGGCACCGGCTGCACCTGCCGCTACATTGGTATTCAGCATCTTAGCTTCTACTGCACCCAGTATGGCATGGGCGACGGTATTGGCAAAGAGATTCACTTTATTGGTCGCTTTATCGGTGGTGGCTTCTTTAATCGCTTTATTCAAGAATGGCGATAAGCCTCCTAAAATTGCCGCATTGGTATTACCGGTAGCTAAGCCTTGTAATACACCCGTTGCTGCTCGGATACCCAGTTGTAGGTCACTGCCTTTGCCATAGGTATTAATTGTTTCTATATTACGGTTAAGTTGCTCTGTATAGTACGCTCTTTGAGCAGCGGTTAGCGATTTATCTTTTAGGGCTTTTTCTGCCTCTGCTTTTTGTGCTTCGGCTTTATCCAACATGGGTTGTAAGGCAATCGTGATTGTATTTTGGCTGATTTCACCTATCACTTGTGCCATCTCCATTCGCTCTTGCACATCTGCTTTATCGAAGAGCTGTACCTTATTATTTGCTCCTTCTTTATCTCGTCTGAGATGATCAGGGATTGAGCCTTCTTTCACATTGAGCGAGATATTTTGACCTATCACACTATAGGTGGTACTGCTATCCTCTTGATGGATATTACCTCCTACAACACTGGCTGCTGTTCCTACCGCTGACCAGGCATTTTGTAGAGGATTAGTGGATACCCCTACACTGGCACTTTGTACCTTAATTTCACTTTGGTTCAGGATATTCTCTGCCGTTAAGGTTTGAGTAGTAAAGGTATTTTTATCCGCTGGAGCAGTGCTATCAATCATACCCCCTTTTAGGTGGGTATTATTCCCTACGGTAATCGTCATTCCCCCTTGCCCTGCGGTAAGACCACTTTGGGTGTGTACTTGTTGGTAGTTCAGTTTGGCTTTGCTATGTGAGGCATTAAAGGATGCCCCTGATCCTGTGCCTGAGAAAACGGCACTTGCCCCGACACTGCCTTGGGTATGTTTACTCTTATGGCGATGGGTATCTTGCTCACTTTCAATGGTGAGGTTGCCTTGAATGTCCGCTTTAATGGTATCGGCTTGAATGCTTGCCCCTTTAAGGGTGGTATCCCCTTGTGTACTGATGTTTAGGGTATTGGCTTTTAATTCGGTCAACTGATGGGTAACGGTATCGGTGTTTTCTCGCCCTTTGCCTTTTTGCGCAGAGGCTTCTATCCCTACACCATAGTGTGAGCCTGATGCCGCCACAAAGCCACCTACATTCCAACCACTGTGCTTACTCTGGCTACGTTGGCTTACTGTATCGGCAATCGATTGTAGGTGTAGGTCGTTGGCACTGTTTATATCAAGGGTATCTTGGGCTGTCAGGTTAGCCCCTTTAAGCTGTATATCCCCTTGGGTGGTCGTAAGCTGCACTTGTTTACCACTAAGATTGCTCGCTTGGTGCAGGATTTGTTCCACTTGATTCGTTTGCTTAGATTGGCTTGACCCGATACTCACCGCCAGTTTAAAGGAGGGATTACTAATATCCCCTTTGCTCATCGCTTCATTACCCATTAAGGCATCAAGGGTATTGACGGCTGCCCCAGCGGCTCTATCTGCCAGTATTAGCTCTTGAGCGGCTTTGACTTTATACAAGCTACTCAATTTATCATTCTTCACCGATTGGCTACGTTGCAGACTCCGGTTCATTTTTTGTATCATGTCCACCGCTGGCGCAGAAAGTGATAGGCTGATGCCTGATTGTTTAACGATATGCTCTTCTTTCTGTTTAAAATGGTCTTTGCCTGCTTCTATCGACAGGGTTTTACCTCGTAGGGTAAGGGTATTGCCTGCGATGGTATCCGTACCTATAACATTGACGTGATTCCCTGCTTGTACGGTCACATTACCCCCAATACTGCCTACCACACTTCTGGCATCACTTTGTGTCCAACCCTCTTGTTCGGTACGGCGTGATTGGGATTGTTTGCCAATGGTAACGCCTACACCACCGCCACTACTCGGTAAAATACCTGAACGGGTTTTCTGGGTATAGTGGATCTCTTTTTGGTAGTTGGTATCGGCAGTGATGTCAATATTGTTGCCGGCTTGGATAAAGAGGTCATTATCCGCTATCGCTTGTAAGCCTGTTGCTTGTATATTATGACCTGCGGAAAGTACTATATCTTTTGCTTGAAGTTGTGTTCCTTCTTGGGTTATCGCTTGGTGTTGGTTAAAGACTGTTTCACTACGCTTAGCAACCGTATTTCCACTTTTATAATGATGATAGGTTTCTACTTCTTGGTGAGTGGTTGCCCCTTTCAGCACCATATCATTCTCTGCATGAGCAATAAGACGAGCTCCTTCCCAACTCGCACCCTCTGTCTGAATATCTTTTGCTTTTAACACAACACTACCGCCACCCTTAATATGGCTAATGATTGCCTTTTGTTCTTTTTCATGGCGGTAGTGGTTTCCTTTACCCATCTTTTCATCAAATCCGACACGCAGTGTATCTTGCTTAAGGGTTTGATTCACGCCAAGATAGGTAAGCCCTTTTCCTGCATTAATCATATCCGCACCCTTAGTATAAATATTTTCTGCTTGGATCTGAAGTGTCCCATTCTCTCCTTTGGTATAGACTAAGGCTTGACGGGCTAAGTGGGTACTGCTCCGCGTAAAGTGTGATAGGTTAATATGGTTTGTTATACTCGTACTTTCATGGGTAAAATCACCCCCTACTTGCATCAATACGGCATCAGTGCCTTCGATAACACCGCCTTTATTGACCAGATTCTCTACTGTTTTAATACTGACAGTATCCCCTTGAATATGTCCTTCATTTAATAGATTTTTTGCGGTTAAGTGTGTTAATTTTTTGGCGGCAATCGTACCCCTATTTGCTAAGGCATGCACAGATAAATCAATCACATCACCTGACAGTAAACTACCTTGTCCATTTAAATCTCCCTTTTGTACAACCGCATAGACCCGAGGCACGATAACCTTAATCTTCTCTCCTGTGGGTAAGCTAACAGCTTGCTCTTCAAACCACACGATATCTGAAGTCAGTTGAGCAACATGGGTGGCACTTAGGGCAATACCCGGTGTTAAATTAAACCGCTGCGCAAAATGAATGCCGTTATCCATCAAGGCTTTGTATTGCATTTCTAAATCACGGTAATTACCTAAGAACATTCTCCCTGTCAGTTGATGGACTTGGTCTCTCACTAAGCGTTGTTCATAGTATCCATCTCCTAATCGTTTTAACACATTGGTTGGATCTACTCGAAGGGCTTTAAACATATAATCACTACTTAACCACTTTTGACGATTCGTAAAGTAGGGGTCTGTTTCTATCAATACATGACTATTTACGGCTGGGTTAAGTCGATATAAACTACTTGTCGGTAAATGCGTATCCGCACGCATATAACGAATTTCTTGTTTTTGTCTATCTGTATGCACCGTATCTTTTTCTCCCATCACGTGTTGTGGAGAAATGATTGAAATAGTTTCTTTTTGTAGATCAGCCTTTTCTGTAATAGGGGTCATCACGGTATAGGCTTGGGTTGAAGCTTGATTAAGTGATAACGGTGTTTCTGTCCTTCTTAAATGCGACTGACGACCACCCCATTTGCGTTGATGATAACGTTTGACGCCTCCTCTCCACTTTGTTCGTGTCCATTCTTGATTACCAATATCATCCACTTGGATAATGCCCCACTCTTCTTCATTATGAACCATTGCTGTAAAATTATCAGGATTGTAGATACGTCCCGATGCGACTATTTGGCTACGATTATTTTCGATATCACCGCTAAAAGTAAGATCTCCCTCACTCACTATTTTACCGGGATGGGTTTCTTTTACCTGCGTTTGTCGCTTAATTCGCTGTGTAATATAAATATCCCAAAAATCATAAAATTCTCTACCGGCTAATTTTCGATTATGTTGATCAATAGCGTTATTTAATTGCTCAAATACCTCCCCATTTTCTGCCATCCAATCCATATAGGGTTTCATCTCTTCTGAATAGGCTATCAATTTAGCCATATAGTCTGCCATGGCTTTCTTATACTGCTCTACCGCATTTTCATACGCTTTTACGCGTTTTTGATAGCTTTCATTACTCTCTCTTCTACCTTTTCTTCTCGGTTTTTTAGGTTCTTCAGGTTCCTCTAACTCATGCAGCTCCTGTGATAACGAGGGTAAGTTAGGCATATCTGTCTTCGGTGGTGTAATATTAAATGCTGCCCAAACAGGGTCATTAGTCTTATAAATTGCCTCTGGTGAGGGTGCACAACCACTACGGGTTGCTTCATCTGCACATACCTCTTCATTCGGCATAGGTAACATCACACCATCAATACTACCATCAGCAGGTCGCTTTTTGGGTTTAGCATTTTTATACACCACTTTACCCGCTCGGCTATATGGTGCCCAGCGTAACTGGTCAAAAGAAATACGCTCTTTTGATTGGGGATCTCTATCACTGACTAAATAATGTTCATCAACCTCCTGATTATCTACCTCTTCGAGTGCTGTACGCAAACGGGCATTTTGGTTTTCTACCTTTTTACTATTTAATATGACACCACGCCCCTCTATCAAACCGCCCAGATTAGTGAGGCGATCACTTTGCCCTTGCGCTTGGTGTTGCGTATCAAGTGTACGACCAAAAACAAGTTGTCCTTGAGACGTTATCGTACCGCCCACACCATTAAAGGTATCATCTTGTGTAAAAACCGTTTTACTATTTTCAATCTCAGCACTCGCTATATCTAAACGATTTTTAGCCGCTATCACAGCAGACTTTATCACTCCATCGGCTTGTAATTCATCCGTATTGATAATCTTATGCCCGGCTTGTAAGGCTACTTTTCCACCATAAATACGCCCTGTACCGATATTACTAAGGTTATTTCCTGTCTTAAGTATGGTTTGCTCTGTACCCAGGATAAGCCCTCGATTGACGATATCATATTGAGTAACAAGGGTTGTTGATTTTCCTTGTATTTTCCCTGTTGGTGTATTATTCATCGCTTGAGCGGTCACCTCTACTTTCCCATCGGATAATAGTCCTGCACGATTAATAAATTGACCTAAAGTATGAATAGACAATAACGCTCGACCGATAATATCTTTATGTACCTCCATATCCTCTTTTAAAAGAATATGGGTTCTTTCAGAGCCAATATCACCATCTCCCGTTAGAGATTTGGCATTAATCTTTAATGAATCGACACCTTGAATAATACCTTCTGTATTGATAATAGACACATTAGGTGCTGTCAGGGTAAGGTTTTGGGTAGCCAGTAATTCACCGTGAGTATTCTGTAACGTATCGGCTAGTGTCAGTACCATATCAGAGAGTGCATAAATGCCTCCTCCCTTATTATCCAATGTAGCCGTATTTATTTGAATATGATCACCAGATACCCCCTGTTTTAGAACTATCTGCTGTGTTTTAGTATCTCGATTATTCAAGTGCTGTGTCGTCATAGAAAGTTGTTGTTGGGCTTGAATAAATGAACCTTTTTCAGCCACTTTCTGATTATCAATTTGTTGCGTTACCGCTAAACGGGCATTTTCATCTGCGATGATAAATCCCTCTTTATTATCCAAACGTATCGCTTCTATATCCAAATGCTTTGCACTTGCCACATGACCTTTTTGATTATTAATATGCTGTGTAATACTGAATTGCATATTTTTATCAGATACCATCCAACCCTCTTGATTATCCAGCGATTTCGCTTTAATAGTCAGTGATTCACCTGCTAATAAACTACCGCCTTGGTTATTCAAGTGTTCTGCTTGTTGTGATAAGGTAAAGTTGCCTCCCGTAAAAATAAGCCCTTGCTGATTATTTAATCCTTTCGCTAATGATAACGTCAGTGGATGACTACCTTTACTTACCCATTGTCCCTGTTGGTTATCTACTTGCTTTGCATTGGCTTTAATTGATTCTGCTTTTAGCTTAGCTTGCTGGGTACTAAGTAACTGAGGTGTATTTAACTGTAATGTATCACTCGCTACTACTGTCGCTTTATCTAAAGTCATTGTCGATTGATGTGCATCAAGTATAATGGCTTTTGCACGGGTTTGACTCTCTGCCAGATCGACTTTATTAGCACTTGCCTTGAATTGCCCTGTTGCGATATTTTTTCCGTTTGCCCTCAAATCCTGTTTTGCTTCTAGTAATATATCACGTGATTGAGAAGACGGGTCAAAGGTAAGATGTGTTTGTCCATATTCCTCTTGAAGACTCACACCCGCCGCAATAGCAGATTCTTTGCTTGCTTGGATAAAGGGGGCTTGATAATGAATATGACCTTTTGCAACCGTTATCCCTTGTTGTTCAATCATATCATTTGCTTTAATATCAATATTTTCTTGACGAGTAATCACGAGTCCTTGCTGTGTAATATTTTTTGCTTGTAAACGAATATTACCTTGCTGACTATCTACATCCCCTTGATGATGAATCTGCTTTTTGGCATTAAGAACAATATGATTTTTGGCATTAATAATACCCTTATTCGTAATATTGCCTTGTGAATCTATCACCACTTGACCAGCAGATGCACCAATATGTCCTGTATTACGCACACCCAACCCATCACCATTATCAATCAATTGAATGCGCTGTGCATACATACCGCCTAGCTGACTGACATCAACCGAATAAGTCGGTGAATTTGAAGTAGCATCTAACTGATTTTTCTCTTGAGAGGGTGCAATATGTACTATTTTTTCATGGGTACGATTAACCTTATTTTTGCCTGTTGTCACTTTAAGATCATTTCCCCATATACCACCCTCTATAAGAACCTTTTCAGCAATAATATCGGTATAATCAACTCGGCTATTATCCATCCCTCCTTTAGCCACACTCAACGTCCCTCTTTCCACTTGAAAACCTTGTAATTCTCCTTGATGAAATTGTGGTTTTCCCGTTGTAAAAGTACCTCTACTCGCATTAATCATACCGCAACCATCACAATGGATACCTGATGGATTGGCAATAATCACCTCTGCCTTTTTACCTGCTACTTCAATATAGCCCTTTAGTTGGCTAGGATGATTTGAATTGACCTCATTTAAAATAATCTTTGCCTCACCACTAGCAAGGTTAGGGTTCCCTTGCACCCAACCTGCTTGTTGGGTTTGTACCGCTTTAGGTGCATTATTGAGGATAGCACCTTTTTCTGCTACATCAAACTGACTGTATTGATTATGAGAGAGTCCCTGTGCATTGGGTGTTTGAATATTAACCTGTGGCAATCCATTTGCCGTTTGTAAAATAGTCGCCTGTTGATGTCCAGGCGCTTGCTTATCTGCTCGAATCGCCCTCTCATCAGCATAAACAGGTGATATGACCACAGCACCCCATGCTAGCATAAGAGCGAAATATATTGTTTTTATCACACTACTACATAGACTATTTTGAGTTGGGTAGCTCATTTGCGCTGAGGCTTGTACTATTCTACCCCGGGATTTAATAAGTTCTGATACCACTACAAACTGATTTAATACCTTACTGAAGATAACCCGATAACAATGTTTATTCATAAAACCCACTTTTCCTCTTTCTAAAATGATAGGGTAAAATACGCTACGCTTTTATCATCCATCGGTGATATAACACGCTCGTTTGCTATACAACTTAAAAACGATAACTCATATTAAAACCTGTGGTGATATGACTTGTTTTAAATCCTTTTGGTTTTTTAAGGGGTGTACCTACAAAATAATCATATTGTAGTCCCCATAGGTTACCACGCACCCCTATCACTCCCCCTACCAGTCGATTACCTACTTGTAACTCTTCTTGGTGGGAATGCACAACCCCTTTATCAATACCTACGTAAAGTTCATGTCCTTTACCGTTCACATTCCAAGCGAGCTCATTACGCCATAACCAACCCGATTCACCACTTAAAGTAAGCTCACCATCAAATCCTCGCACCGTATATCGTCCACCAATACTGAATTTATCTTGCTGTACTAACGGTGTTCGTCTATATTGTCCATTCCATGCGGTATTAAAACGAAATAACTGTTGCCCCACTTTGAAGGGATAAGTTATATCAACACCGCCTGTGATGATTTTCATGCGTGAAGTACCCTCACCAAAGAGTTCTTCTGGTGCTTTTAAAGCATGACGAGCCCCTGTCCCTCTTTTATAATTTCCCCAAAGTTGTAATGTTATATCCCCAATGTACTGCGTATGATGAAAACCCACTTCCCAACCTGCTGTACGACGACGTTGTACAGCCACCTCTACGTTATTGACATAATTAGATGATTGTTTTGCCCATAACCCCACATTCATATAGGTTTTATAATGACTTCCTCTCATCAATAATCGACTGAGAGTCGCTTTTATTTGCTGACTTTTACCTGAATAGGTATAAGATTCAAAAGCCCCTGCAACCGTTTGATGATAATAGTATCGAGAGCCGGAAAGTGTTAATAAATAATTTTTCCATGGAATAGAATAATATAAACTGATATTTTTACTACCATAATTACCCATCGCATCATCACTGCCCCGGCGAAAACTACGTGTACCGCTAATATAAAACATATCATTTAAGGTGAAAACATTATCCCAAGAAAATGTGGCTGACCCTTGTAAACGCCCCGTTGCTTTAAATCCAGCATCATCCAGTCCTAAGGTCAAATGAAAAGGAAAACGTTGTTGGTACGTCACCATAATATCTGTTTCACCAATCTGCTCACTCGGCACTAGCTCAATATTTGCATCACTACTTGGTACACGCTTAAGGTTTTCTAAGCCTTGCTCTATATCTCTTATATTTAAGATATCCCCCTTTGATAACGGCATTGCAAACCATAACGTCCCACGGGTAGCAAAGGGGATAGCACTATGGTCTTGTAGTTGAATATCTCCCACTTTTCCGGGAATAACCGTTAATATTAATTGACCAGAACGTAAATCTTGCGGTTCAGCCACAACACGCGTTGTCACATAACCTGCTTCTATCAGACGGTTTTGAATCTGTCGTAATAATACATTAATACCTTCAGCCCCTATACAATGCGGCAAAACAAAGTCCTGTGAAGTATAGACCGTTTTTAATACCCATTGAAATTGACTAGGTCCCCTTGTTTGTAAATGTGTATCTATAGAAGAAGTATGGGGAAAATCAGCGGAAAGATAATCGGTGAGCGTAATGTGATGAATCGGAAAACAAGGGGATTCCTGTAGAGGAAAAGTGTAGGAAGAATCTTTTGGCGTATCTAAGTGAATAGTAGGTCTTTGTACTTGCTGCGTATAAATAGCTGTATCTAATTGCTTCTGTTGTTGCTGCTGCTGAGCATCTACCTCTTGCCTTAATTTAAAATCAATGGATTGCCCTAATGCTACCGAATGACAACCCAATATACCGAGAATAAATAAGAGGGGACGATGGTTCAACATAAAGAGACAAACTAAGGAATAAAAATAACGGAATAATTTTCTATTTCTTATCTACGTAACAACAACTACACATAAAAACAAAAGTATCATAGAAAGAATAGATAAATTTATCAATAATTTGTTACATTTATTTTAAAAATTATCTTTTAGGTAAAATAATGTTGTTTTTAAGTAACATTAATGGAATAACGAGCAGACACCCCTATCCCTCTCGCACACGCCACTGCACTAGACCAAGCCCATTGGAAATTATATCCACCTAACCAACCGGTTATATCTACCACCTCACCAATAAAATACAGTTGAGGAACTTTTTTACTCTCCATCGTTTTTTGATTAAGCTCTGCCGTATCTACCCCTCCACGCATGGCTTCTGCTTTTTTATAACCTGCTGTACCTTTAGGCTGAATTTGCCATGATTGAATAGCTAATGCTAATTGTCGTAACTGCTTATCAGGTACTTCTGCCCAATTAAGTGTTTCTTTTAACCCTTGTTGTTGTAAAAAATGCTCTGCCAAACGCTTAGGTAAATAATGACTAAGTACCGTTAATAATTGTTGTTTACTCCCCTGCTTTTGCTCAGTAAGAACCTTGGCTAAATCCTTATCAGGACATAAATTCAGATATAAGGGCGAATGACCATCCCAATAAGAAGAAATCTGTAATATCCCCGGTCCAGATAATCCTTTATGTGTGAATAAAATATCTTCAATAAAACTTACTGCTTTCTTATCTAACCCAGTGGCTATACATGCCTCCAGAGAAATCCCTGCTAATTCCCGATAAGCAGCCCACTCTTCCCCATCAAAGATAAGAGGAACAAGTGCAGGACGAGGCTCTACCACCTTTAGACCAAATTGACGAGCAATACCCAAACCAAAATCAGTCGATTTAATCGCTGGTGCAGCCATACCACCCGTTGCCATCACTAAGTGGCTTGCCTGAAAAAGTCCCTCACTTGTATCTAATATAAATCCTTCATCATATTGCTGAACACTTAATACTGAACAAGGCATATGCCATTTCACTTTTCTCTTTTGGCACTCTTGAAAAAGCACATGGATAATTACCTCACTACTTTCATCACAAAAGAGTTGCCCTCGGTGTTTTTCATGCCAAGTTACCCCATATGATTTTAGTAAAGATAAAAAATCTTGAGGGGTATATTCATTCAGTGCATATCTAGCAAACCGAGGATTTTTAGAAACATAATTCTCCCATGTTGCCCCTATATTCGTAAAGTTACACCGACCACCCCCACTAATTCTAATTTTTTCTGCTAACTTATGGGCATGGTCTATAAGTCTAACCTTATATCCTTTTGCACCTAGCTGAGCAGCACACATCATACCCGCTGCGCCAGCGCCAATCACGATCACATCAGATTGCTTCACAATTTACTCATCAATCAAACAATCCACATAGAGTCGCTCTGTCCCGTCCGGTAGGATTTCAGTACCCAGACCATGAATAAACGTCTCAAACCCGGGGAATTGTTTATTAAACTTACGTGCAAACTGTAGGTATTGCACAATTGTTTTATTAAATCGCTCACCGGGAATAAGTAAAGGAATTCCCGGAGGATAAGGGGTCAATAGCACACCCGTTACACGCCCCTCTAAATCATCAATACCCACTCGTTCTACTTCTCGGTGTACCATACGGTTAAACGCATCTGATGGTTTAAGGGCAGGAATCATATCACTCAGATAAACTTCTGTCGTTAAACGTGCAACATCATGCTCATGGTACGCTTGATGTACCATTTGGCATAAGTCCGCTAATCCCATACGTTCATAACGAGGAAAGGCTTTACAAAAATCAGGCATTACTCGCCATAAAGGCTGATTACGGTCATAATCATCTTTAAATTGCTGTAGGGAAGTTAATAAAGTATTCCAACGTCCTTTTGTAATGCCGATAGTAAACATGATAAAGAAAGAATATAGCCCTGTTTTCTCAACCACAATACCATGTTCCGCCAAATATTTGCTCACCAAAGAAGCAGGAATACCACGTTCAGCAAATGTCCCATTCACATCAAGCCCCGGTGTAATAATCGTTGCCTTGATAGGATCTAACATATTAAAGTCCTCTGCTAATGGCCCAAAACCATGCCATTCTGCATTCGACTCTAGTATCCAATCTTCTTGTGTTCCAATATCTTCAGAGGGTAAACGATTAGGCCCCCATACTTTGAACCACCAATCATCTCGCCCGTATTCAGAGGCTACTTTACGCATCGCACGGCGGAAATCTAATGCCTCTTTGATACTTTCTTCAACGAGTGCTGTTCCCCCAGGCGGTTCCATCATTGCAGCAGCAACATCACATGAAGCAATAATGGCATATTGCGGTGAGGTAGAGGTATGCATTAAAAAGGATTCATTAAAGATATTTCGGTCTAATTGACGATTTTCAGATTCCTGTACAATAATTTGTGATGCTTGTGAAATCCCAGCTAATAATTTATGCGTTGAATGGGTTGCAAACACAACAGCATCTTTATGACGAGGACGACCTTCTCCAATTGCGTGCATATTCTGATAGAACTCATGGAAAGCGGCATGAGGAATCCATGCTTCATCAAAATGTAGTGTATCCACCATACTACCCAATTTTTCTTTAATCATCTCCACATTATAGATAACCCCGTCATAAGTGCTTTGTGTTAGGGTTAGAATACGTGGATTCTTATTGACAGCCTCTCGAGCAAAAGGGTTTGCTTCTATCTTACGGCGAATATTATCAGGTTCAAACTCTTCTAATGGGATTGGACCAATAATACCTAGATTATTACGCGTTGGACGTAAGAAAACAGGAATAGCACCAATCATCGTAATCGCATGAAGAATAGATTTATGACAGTTACGATCAACAAGGACAACATCACCTGCCCCCACATTAGCGTGCCACACTATTTTATTAGAGGTGGACGTACCATTTGTCACGAAATAGCAATGATCTGCATGAAAAATACGCGCAGCATTTCGCTCTGATTCCGCCACAGGCCCAGTATGATCAAGCAATTGTCCTAATTCTTCTACCGCATTGCATACATCTGCACGCAACATATTTTCACCAAAAAACTGGTGAAACATTTGACCCACAGGACTTTTTAAAAAAGCTACACCACCGGAATGTCCCGGACAGTGCCAAGAATAAGAACCATCTTGAGCATACTTTACTAACTCTCTGAAAAAAGGAGGGGCTAAAGTATCTAAATAACTCTTTGCTTCCCGAATAATATGTCGCGCCACAAATTCAGGGGTATCTTCAAACATATGAATAAACCCATGCAATTCACGCAAAATATCATTAGGAATATGCTCTGACGTGCGTGTTTCACCATATAAATAGATAGGAATATCCGCATTCCGAAAGCGTAACTCACCAATAAATTGTCGAAGATTTTTAATGGCTAATGCAACATCTTCTGGAGAATCCACATCAAACTCTTCATCATCAATAGACAGAATAAAGGCACTTGCCCGACTTTGCTGTTGAGCAAAAGAGCTTAAATCCCCATAACTCGTTACCGCTAAAACCTCTACTCCTTCTGCTTCAATAGCTTCTGCTAATGCTCGAATACCCAAACCAGACGCACTATCTGCACGATAATCCTCATCGATAATGACAATAGGGAAACGAAATTTCATGTATTATTTCCTCCGAAGAAATAGGATTTTTAATAAGTCATCACCACCGATAATGATGAAGCTACGATAAGTAATAAATGATACACAGCAAAAAATTGGTACGCTATAAAAGTATAAAAGCGTACCCTTTCATCATCTGCACTAAGATTAAAAATAGGATTAGATTATGTCCGTGGTAAAGTAACACCTTGCTGACCTTGATACTTACCACCACGATCTTTATAAGAAGTCTCGCATACTTCATTTCCACCAAGGAATAAGAACTGAGCACATCCCTCATTAGCATAGATTTTAGCAGGTAGCGGTGTTGTATTAGAAAACTCAAGGGTAACATGACCTTCCCACTCAGGTTCTAAAGGTGTTACATTCACAATAATACCGCAACGTGCATAAGTGCTTTTGCCTAAACAGATAGTTAATACATCTCTTGGAATACGGAAATATTCAACCGTACGGGCCAATGCAAAAGAATTAGGCGGAATAATGCAGACATCCCCTTCAAAATCGATAAATGATTTTTCATCAAATTGCTTAGGATCAACAATCGTAGAATTAATATTTGTAAATATTTTAAATTCTCTCGCACAACGGACATCATAACCATAACTACTTGTACCATAACTCACAATTTTATTATCATTAATACTGCGTACTTGGTTAGGCTCAAACGGCTCAATCATACCCTTTTGTGCTTGCTCACGAATCCAACGATCATTTTTAATACTCATATCCACTCTCTATTTACTAAGTGCTAATAACTATTCCAACTATTATAGAATATTTAATACAAATTACGCATTAGAACAATACTATTTTTAATTGAGTAATTATCCATAAAAATAAAAAATCCATAAAAATATCTGATAACCAAGCAAATTTTCTGGTGCAAAGCATAAGAACTGCTCAAACGACTTAACACTATTTGCAGTGCTTTTACCGCCTTTCATTTACGTTGCTACTCAAATACCTTAATAACCCTTAACGAATTTTTATAAAAAGTCATCAAACTATTTTTTAAAATCTATCTATTTTTTGATATGCAAATTATCCTTAATAAGGTTTTATAAAAGCACGGAGAAATAGTGATTAACTAAGCGAGTTTTTCGAGCAAAGCGAGAAACTGCTCGAGCGACTTAACACTATTTGCAGTGCTTTTATCGCCTTTCATTTACGTTGCTACTCAAATACCTTAATAACCCTTAACGAATTTTTATAAAAAGTCATCAAACTATTTTTTAAAATCTATCTATTTTTTGATATGCAAATTATCCTTAATAAGGTTTTATAAAAGCACGGAGAAATAGTGATTAACTAAGCGAGTTTTTCGAGCAAAGCGAGAAACTGCTCGAGCGACTTAACACTATTTGCAGTGCTTTTATCGCCTTTCATTTACGTTGCTACTCAAATACCTTAATAACCCTTAACGAATTTTTATAAAAAGTCATCAAACTATTTTTTAAAATCTATCTATTTTTTGATATGCAAATTATCCTTAATAAGGTTTTATAAAAGCACGGAGAAATAGTGATTAACTAAGCGAGTTTTTCGAGCAAAGCGAGAAACTGCTCGAGCGATTTAACACTATTTGCAGTGCTTTTACCGCCTTTCATTTACGTTGCTACTCAAATACCTTATAACTTTAACAAGTTTTATATTAATCTTTAAAAATACGTCTATACACCAACTCTAAACCATTTAACGTACCAAATTTTAAATCCACCGTTAAATATTTCATCAGATTATAACTACCCCTAACTACCGTACCCGTACCTGTCAAGGCTTGCTCTACACTCACTCGCCAATTTTCACCAAATTTTTTAGTCGCATAGAAAAGCTGATTCGCCTCATCAGATCCCTTATAGGCAGTGCTATCTGCCACCGTTCTATCAGGTAGAATATTATCCGTATCACCAACCCCTCCCGAACGAACACCAATCTCATCAATACCCACTCGCTTATAAAGAGGTTCTGAATTACCACCAATTAATGAACTACCCACAGAAAAAAGTAAAGCCAAGTCTGCCCCACTACTATCAGGCCCTCGCCCCATAATTAACCAGGATAACTTTTCTACATCACTTACATCAGGATAAGAAACAAGCACAATCTTCGGTTTCTTGGCAGTTCCCTGTACACGCAAGCCTGCCTCTACCTCTTGTCCTCGTCTAATTGCCTCAATATTTAAAGAAGGGTTAGCAATATTGCCACTAAAATCAATTTCCCCTCTTGCAATTTGTAGTCGCTGACCATAAGCCTCAATTGCACCACCACGCGTTCTAAACTGTCCCTCTGCCGTTAAACGTCCCTTTTCCTGTACTAATGTAATCGCTCCAATAAGCCCTGAGTTTAGCCCCATACCCACTAGGTAAAATCGAGGGCCTAAATCAACGGTTAAACGCATATCTAATTGATTTGACGTATTGGATTGTGCTGCATCTAATTGCACCTGATTTGGTTTAAGAACAATCACATCACCATCAACACTAGGCGCTGTTTCACTAATGTCAATACTTGCCCAACCTGCATCAGCCGTTACTTTACCATCCAACTTAATTTTAGGTAAATCAATATCCATATCCACAGCCCCACTCATCATGGCAAAACGATCTGATCGCTGTACAATAGGATAATGATCTAACACTGTTTTTACAAAACCTTTTGACTTATCAATATCCCATTCTGCAGTAATATCAAGACTACCATTTTGAGCAGGTGGATTTTCTTCAATCCATTGACGTGTACGCCACTCATTTGGTGTAACACGAATAATACCAGGGAAATGGAGCTTATTCACACGGACAGTTGAATCATGAAAACTTGCTTCTAATGTACCATTTAAGAGACGCACACCATTTTCACCCTCAACAATTCTTAACTTCTCTCCATTTAAAAAACCAGATGATACCCATTTCCCTTGAGGTGTTGATTTTAATGCAAGATCAAAATTAACCGCTCCCCCTAAAGACAATAAATCATTCGTAAAAACAGAAGCCCAAGCAATATCCTTAATTCCCCCTTTAGCAGAGAGTTGTGTCCCTCCTTTCAAGTCAGGATTAAGCCCTTTCAGCATAGATTGTAATGTGAGCTGCGCATCTCCTTTTTCCTTAGTATCCACAATTAATTGCGCATGAATAAGACTATTTTCAGCCCCTTTAGGCTCTGTGGTTAAATGAAGAGCTAGGTTTTCTAAACCAAGTACCAGTTGCTGTTGTTGGAGAGGAACAATAAAATCCCCAGATCGCCGAACAATATTTGCTGTTCCTTTTAGTGCTTTATTAAATGCCAAATCCCAATCCACATCAAAAACAAGATTAGGGACAGACACTTTATGTTGGTTACGAATAACAATACCGTTATTACTTTCTGTTGCCTGCATAAACTTGTTTAAGGTATCAATCAAGCGCTGATTAAATACAAAACCATGGATAGCCCCTTTCGTTGTCCATTGACCGTTTTGTCCTGTAGAACCAAGCTGCTGAATATCAACAAAATCTTTAGGGGTTAAGTAAACTCGCCAAATGGTTTCACCCACTTTCCACTCTGGCAGATCATTTTCACCCATCGGAATAACGGTTAAATCAAGTGTTTTTTGTTGATTCAGTTGATAACCTTCATAACTACCATCAAGTGTTTGGATACGCCCTGACCAACCATTTTTCTGATCAGACAAGGTCTGCCAACCACCCTCTGCTTTCACACTGGCTCGAATTAAATCACTACTTTTTGCACTGACTTGCCCTGTTAGAGCATACTCTGCTGATACATCTACTAGGTGATTTTGCATAGATCCTGATAGCGTTCCTTTTGCCATTAATCCTCCGTTTAATATGGGGTCAATATCAGCAAATTTAGGCAACTGAACATCTAGCAATAAGGTATCCCCCTCCTGCCCAAAACTTCCTTTAGTAAATAATAAAGACTGCCCTAAACGAATATCTGTATCTAATTGTTCAATATGATAAAGGTTAGGATTAAAACGTGTTACCAACTTTTCAGATGGCTCATAATGCTGTGCAGTAAGCACTTCAGGTGATTTTTGTTTAATAAGAACATCCATCTTTCCTTGTAATTTTTGCTTATTCCATGTACTACCCTCATCAACAGTAGCATTTACCTTAACATCTACCAAGGATTGCTGTTGAGAAAGATGGGCATTCGCTTTAATCTTACCGTTAAACACTAAAGGGATTGTTGTCCATTTATTCAGTACCAATTTTTGAGCCTGAAGATCAATATCAATCAAATCCCCCTGCTGATTTTCAGTAGGTTGAATAACTGCATTCCCCACTAATTGGGTACCATCTGATAAGGTAATATTAAAATCAGCTTTATCAAGCACTAATGGTTTATCCATATTAGCATCTACAATAGCATGGATAACTGTATTTTCCCCCTCTCCTTCTGCTGTTAAATGATAACGCTGTCCTGTTGAGTTTGCCTTAACGACTAATTGACGAATATTCGCCAATGGATTTGCTTGTAAACCTAAGGTTTGCTCACCTTGTCGATGAATAGTTATTCCTGCTTGTAAGTCCGCTTGTTGCTGAATATCCCAAGTGGCATTATAAATACTCTTTTCAAAGGTAATATTCTGAGCCTCTCCCGAAGAAGTAATCCTATCCCCCTCCTGAGAAGACGCATAATGGACAATATTAGCCGTTTTTCCTTGCGGTGGGCGTAGTGAAAAAGTAGTCTTACCTAGAGACCATTTAAGCATATCTCCCGTTTGAAAACTCAATGCCAAATTATCTTCTAAGTCTAAACGATAATCTTTATGTTGAGCATTTAATGCAACAATCTCTGCATCCCATTGAAAATCTTGCAATAAATTTTTTAATCGATTTTGCATTTCTAGCACTACCGTAATAGGAGCACTCCCAAAATCTTGTGTTTTCCCGGGCGTATAGCCTACTGTGGCATTTAACTGATGTTTGCTTAATGCCCCTTTGGCATATATCTCAGCGGATGCAGACTCCCCAATACCTTGATAAATAGTGGATAGTGTAGGGAATTGAGCCTTCAAAGAAAATATATCATCTTCATGCCCTAAACGTCCCTCTGTTTTAAGGGTATTTTTCCCAAGTGATAAATCAATATCTGCTTTATGAATATGAAGATTTTCTAAAAGAGTTTGTGCATTCTCTACTGAAAAAACTTCTTTAAAATCTAACCCCAAATCTACTGTACCCTTGGTAACTTCTCCATTCCAAAGACTACCATCATGAATATTAACCTGCGTATTTAAGGTATCTAATTGCGTTGTTGAAGGACTATTTGCTTGTAAATGAATATCCGCATTCAGCTGCGACTTAGGCATGACTCCATTTAAATTAGCTTGGCGAACCACAATATCCGCTACTAACTGTCGATTAGCCGTACTATCCTTTTGTAACTGTGCATTTGCCTTAATATTGGCAACATTCTGGATAGCAATATCCGCTTGCAAAGTATGAACAGGAATAATATCCGATAGACTGAGTAAAGTTTGACCCTGTATCGTGATATCCTTGCCATTTCCATCAAGTGTTAGATCTAATGCATCCAGATTACCTTTTGCCACGATTTGTAGATCTAAAGCACAACTGGCATCATCTAACATCTCTGTAACAGGTTTTGGCAAACTCATACAAAGGAAAGATTGTGGATTTTGTGTACTATGTTGTGTTGATAGCTGTATATTTAACGGTAGATTATTTTGTGTAATATCACTAAATTCAATATACCCTTTAAGCTGACTATCTGCCTCTTTATGATGTGTATTTAAATTAACTAAATCAAGCCTAGCAACTTGCTGATTCCACACAAAATCATTTGCCTCTAATTGAGAAAATGTAATAGGTAGTGCCTCTGCATTAGCCTGTAATAAAGAGAAATGACCTAACGCAACCTTATCTGCTTTCAGATTAATAGGTAACTGAGGGAATAAAGTATCTGAGGAACTACTCACCGTTTCTTTTGCCTCAGTACTCGGTAATAAACGTACCTCTACATTATCTACCGCTAGATTTTTAGCATAGACTGTACGCGTTAATAAATCTTGCAACTGTACTTTTAAATCAATATTATCAATATATACTTCTACAGATGATAGTTTAAGAGCAAACTTTTCAACCTGTACTCCGCTCATAAGTGAGCCACGTACATTTTCAGTTTGGATCCCCACATGGGGTAGGATATGTTTGAATAAAACGCTAGTCCCTGATGCTGAACTAATTATCCAAATAAGAATAAGCAACAATAACAATAAAAGGAAAAAAAACGACTTTCCCAATATTTTTAAACTTCGCGTTAATCCACTCATTTAAAACGCAATCCCTAATGAAAAATGCAAACGAATTCGTCTATCTTTTTGTCCGTAAGCTAAATCTAAGTTAAGTGGGCCAACAGGTGTTTTAATTAAAGCACCTACCCCATATCCTATATGCATACTCATTTCTCGGAAAGAAGGTGCAGCATCACCCACATCCACAAAGACGCCCATACCCAAAGTATCATTAAAGTAGCGCATATACTCAACACTACCCACGGCTAAAGCCCTTGTACCAATAATGGCACGCCCTGCTCTATCACCAATTCCATAATACTTATAGCCACGGATAGTTCTTGCCCCCCCTGTACGATAACCAAAATCATCAGGGAATAAGGCATCTTCATCTGCCCAAACTTTACCCACTTCGACTCTTGCCGTAATAATATCCCGTTTACCCACAGGAAACCATACTTGTGTTCTTGCTGCTGCTCGGTAGAAATTTTTGTGCTGATTAAGATTTCTACCAACACCCACACCTAAAGCAATAAGATTACCTGATCTAGGATTATATTTATCATCCACATCTCGGCGCAAAATATCATAAGTTAATACAGGTGCTGGCAATATAAAATCAGGGTGTAAAGGATCATCTTTACGTCTTACCCTATCATAATTAAACATCGCAGCCCAGCTATTTTCAAATTCAACACGGCTATTGGGGTCTAATTTAAACTCTCGCTTACGTCGCCAACCAATCCCTAATCGATAAACCTCTTCATCATTAATATCGGAATGGCGTAACATCAACCCAAAGCTATCAACCGAACCATTTTGATTAGGGGGTAAATAAAAATCAAGGTATGCACGCTGTGTTTCAATATCTGCCCCTGCACCAGCTTCTAAAGTAATAGGCTTACCCCATACCACTTGATGATGATAAACCGCCTCTGCCCGAAGTCCGACAGAATCATCCACCGCCAAAGAGCCTGTAATCGTTTTGGCTGGTGCTTCTGTTACACGCACCTGCAAAGGTAGTTGTGCCGTTGCTTCTGAATAAATCGCTTCACCACTCGGTATTTTGGGATGGATAAAAACACCCCTAAAAAAATTAGTCGATTGAAGTTTAGATTGCCATTCATCAATTTGATCCTGATCATACCGAATACCAGGAGTATATTGAATATAGCGGTGAATTAAGCTAAGTGGTACACGTCGTAATCCAATTACTTCCACATGACCTAATGTCACACTTGGCCCACTATCCACAATAGTCGTTGTTTCTACTGTTGCTGTCGCAGGATTGACGACTGCCTGTGTTTGTGTCATTCTGGCAAGATAAAAATCTTTTTCTTGTGTCTTATCTAGCAAAGCCGTTTTGGAATTGCTCCATTTCTCATTAATAAAATCTTCACCAACAGGTAATCCCCATGACTGGCGTAATGCCTCAACCCTATCGGTATAAGCTGGCTCGGTAATACGACCAAAAAAGATATTATTAACAGAACTAACCTTAGATACCTCACCCGGCTCAATAGAAATATCCCATGTATCACCACCAATATCTTCCCCTACCTCTAAGGTTACTTCAGGGGAAAAGTAACCTTTGGTTGCCAAAGCAGAAATAACGGCATCCCGCCCTTTACGGCGAATCCTTTCTGCTTCTCCAGCATCTTGATCATCTGCTTGACGAACAATCGCTGAAATACCTTTCTGTACAGCAACCAACGTATCGGGTGAAAGACCACTCGGATCAATCACCACTTCAGGCTTTACATTTTTAGGGAGTTCCTCTGCTGCTTGTGCCAATGAGAGTATCGGCACACCAAATAAACATAAAAAAAATAAGAGACGAAGCGTATGCATTCAAAGTCAATAAAAAGTAAACATTTAATCAGTGGTATATCACTATACCAAGGTAATGCCTAATTTTAACGCTTTATGACAATGGGTGGGAATTTATGGGTAGTATCCTTTTGTAAAGATGCAATATTCAACGCTAATCGACGAGCCATTTGTCGATAAATAAGGCTAATTTTTGATTGAGGATCTGCTGCAACAATAGGTACGCCACCATCAGACTGTTCACGTACTTTAATATCTAGGGGCAAACCACCTAAATAATCAATAGATTGGCTTTCTGCTAATGCTTTACCCCCATCCTGACCAAAAATATGTTCAGCATGACCACATTGGCTACAAATATGAACACTCATATTTTCCACAATTCCTAAGACAGGAACATTGACCGTTTGGAACATAGACACTCCCTTACGGACATCTAGCAGCGCAATATCCTGAGGGGTTGTTACAATCACAGCCCCTACTACGGGTACTTTCTGGGCAAGACTTAATGCAATATCCCCTGTCCCTGGTGGCATATCGACAATGAGATAATCTAAATCAGGCCATTCAGTTAAACTCAATAATTGATTCATTGCCTGTACAACCATAGGACCACGCCAGATAGCAGCACGATTTTCTTCTACTAAAAAACCAAACGAATTGACCCAAACACCATGTGCTTTAGGTGGAATCATATGTTGTTTTGCATTGAGTTCTGGCTTACCTTTAACCCCTAATAGTAAGGGTTGGGATGGGCCATAAATATCCGCATCCAATATACCCACTCTCGCACCTGATTGAGCTAAAGCAACGGCCAAATTAACTGAAGTCGTACTTTTACCGACTCCCCCCTTACCAGAGGCAACCGCAATAATATTTTTAATCGTTTCAATTGGTTTTAAACCATCTTGAACTTTATGTATTTGTACACCACCTATAAAACTGACATTGACTTGACTGATGCCTAAAGGTGATAAACATTCAATACATTGTTTCTGTATATCTTGCTGTTCTTCTGTACTAAGGTAATAACCTAAGTCAAACTGAATAGCCACTGATGTACCCGTAATATGAATATCACTGGCTTTAATGTTATGACCAATGACTTCTCCAATTAAAGGATCTTTGATAACTTTTAATTGTTCAAGAATATGTGTTGAATTGAGAGTTGCTGACATAATACAGTAAAGTAGGTGTTAAAATTGGTTAATCATAACGTGTTTAATGCCATCTGTCCTTAAACACCCTAATAACACTGGAGTTTTTTATGGATTTTTTAAGCAATTTATTCCGAGGTGTCTTATTTATTATACTAACATTAGTCGGTCTTGGTATTGCTTTTTTATTGTTGGTGTTTGGGCTTTTTACCCTTATTGCTATGTACTTTATGAGTCTTTTTAGAGGGAAACAATTTTCTGCTGCTTCCTATTGGCAACAATCACGTGCAAGAGCCCAGCAAACACGTTCAAAATTTAATGCTCGCTTCCAGCAACCTAATTATAGTCGCCGCCCACAACAAGAAGTGAGTGATGCCGAGATTAGAGAGATAAAATAAACCTTTATCCCTTTATACTTATTCCTTATAATAAAAGAAAGCTCTCTACCAGAGAGCTTTTTTCGTTTACAATAACACATTACTTTTTTACCAAATTATTCATGATGACGCGTACTATCTTTGTTACTACAGCACTTCCTTATGCAAACGGTTCTTTCCATATTGGTCATATTATGGAATATATTCAAGCAGATATTTGGGTAAGAGCCATGCGTATGTCAGGTCATACCGTACATTTTGTAGGAGCAGATGATGCTCATGGCGCTCCTATTATGCTAAAAGCAGAAAAAGAAGGCATTACACCCGAAGCACTGGTTAGCCGTATTGCGGCAGAACGCCCTACTTATTTAAATGGTTTTCATATCAAATTTGACCATTGGCATAGCACGCATAGCAAAGAAAATATCGAATTATCAGGTGCTATTTACACTAGTCTCAAAAAAAATGGGCTTATTAGCCAACGTACCATTGAACAGTTTTATGATCCAGTAAAAGGAATGTTCCTTCCTGATCGCTATATCAAGGGAGAATGCCCTACCTGTCATGCTAAGGACCAATATGGTGACTCTTGTGAGGTATGCAGTTCTGTTTATGCACCAACCGATTTAATTAATCCCTACTCTACCCTTACGAATGCAACCCCTGTTTTAAAAACATCTGAACATTTTTTCTTTAACCTTTCAGATCCTCGTTGCGTTCAATTCCTTCATGAATGGACACAAGGCAGTAGTAAATTTGGGTATGCACACTTACAAAGTGAAGTTCTTGGTAAAACGCGTGAATGGTTAGGGGAAAGTATTGAGAACAATAACCTTAATGATTGGGATATTTCGCGTGATGCCCCTTACTTTGGCATAGAAATTCCGGGAGAAACAGGTAAATACTTCTATGTATGGTTAGATGCACCTGTAGGGTATCTGGCTTCACTCAAAGCCTATTGTGATAAAAAAGGGATTGATTTTGATGCTTTATTAGATCCCAATGGCGATACAGAACAAATTCACTTTATCGGTAAAGATATTACCTATTTCCATGCCCTATTCTGGCCTGCCATGCTGAAATTCTCTGGTCGCAAAACACCCGATCAATTATGTGCACATGGTTTTATTACTGTCAGCGGTGAAAAAATGTCAAAAAGCCGCGGAACAGGTATCTCTCCTTTACGCTATCTCGATATTGGTATGAACCCAGAATGGATGCGCTATTATATTGCAGCCAAACTAAATGCCAAAGTAGAAGACGTTGATTTTAACCCTGATGATTTTATCGCACGTGTTAATGCAGACTTAATTGGAAAATACATTAATATTGCCAGTCGTGCCGCCAACTTTATCAGCAAACACTTTAGCGGACAACTTGCCTATATCGGTGATGAACACGCTTTACAACAAGAGATTGATACCCTTATTCAAAGCGTTAGCAACGATTTAGAAGCCAGAGAATATAGCCGTGCTATCCGTACCGCTATGGCTTATGCAGATCGTGTGAATCAAGCCTTTGACCAAGCACAACCATGGGTACTCGCTAAAGGCATCAGTACAGCAGATGAAGCAACAAAAGCACAGTTACAAGATATTTGTTCTCGTGCTATTGCTGGGTTTAAAGCACTCTCTGTTGCATTAAGTCCAGTATTACCTGCTTTATCTGAGCGTATTGCACAAGAGCTTTTTGGCATTAACCGTACCTTTATATGGTCTGATGCCACGGATCTTCCTCGTCATATTGCACCATTTAAACATCTCATGCAACGTGTCGATGAAAAACAAGTTGATGCTTTATTAGAAGCACCTGCTCCTATTGTAGAAACACCCAAACCGGGTGGTGAAGCGATAGCCGATACCATCAAAATTGACGATTTTGCTAAAATTGATTTGCGTATCGCTAAAATCATTGACTGTAGCTATGTAGAAGGCTCTGACAAACTACTTCAACTCACTTTAGATGTTGGAGAAGGTCGTTACCGTAATGTTTTCTCTGGTATTAAATCTATGTATAAACCTGAGGATCTGATTGGTAAACTCACTGTAATGGTCGCCAATCTTGCCCCACGCAAAATGAAATTCGGTATTTCAGAAGGAATGGTATTGGCAGCTAGTGATGCAGACGAGAAAAACAACCCCGGTATCTATGTACTTGAGCCATTTACAGGGGCAACACCGGGTATGCGAGTACGTTAAGGGTAAATAATATGAGTAAAGAACTTCAGGGAACCACCTCTGCTGTTGACGATAAAAATTTACAGGAAACCGAATCCTCTACACATCAGCACCCTAACTTTGGTCGAATTCGTAGCTTTGTACACCGCCGAGCACATATTACGCCGGGGCAACAACAAGCACTTGATACCCTAATGCAAAAATGGGCAATACCATATCACGCAGAATTGCTTCATTTTGATACGGTATTTCAGCGTCATGCCCCTACCATACTAGAAATTGGCTTTGGTATGGGTGAAACCACTGAAAAAATAGCCCAGTTACGTCATGAAGAAAACTTCTTAGGGGTAGAAGTTTTTAATGCGGGTGTTGGTGCTATGCTTAATCGTATTGAGAATAGCCAATTAAATAATGTTCGCATTATCCAGCATGATGCCGTTGATGTCATTAACCATATGATTCCACTAGACAGCCTAGCTGGTATCCATATTTATTTTCCCGATCCTTGGCCTAAAAAGCGTCATCATAAGCGCCGCTTAATTCAAGCACCTTTTGTGCATCTCCTTGCCCAACGGTTAAAAAAGGGAGGATATATTCACTGTGCCACAGACTGGGAAAATTATGCAGAGCAAATGTTAGCGGTACTTAGTGAAGAGCCTTTATTAGAAAATACCGCAGAAGGCTTTGCCCCTAAACCTGATTATCGTCCTCAGACTAAATTTGAAACACGAGGATTTAGACTAGGACATCATTCATGGGATGTTGTATTTAAAAAAGTATAGGAATTTATACTATATACAACCATAAAAGGCTATGTTTAATTCCTTATTTATTAAGCATAGCTTTTTTTCTTAATATCGATAAAGATAAAAACTATCAAAAACAGAGAGGATTACAAATGAGTGAATTTGAAATAAAAAAACGAACCGCTTTTATAACAGAAGAAAAATTTAACTATCTATATCCTTATTTCTTAGAAGATAAAGAAGAAGATGTTTTCTCCATTATTCCACCTGAATATATCCAAAATAGAGGGGAAGAAGCGGTTTATGTTTATTATAGAGGATTAAGTTGGCGACAAATTTCTAATCATTTAGAATTTATGCAGCTAAAATATTCTGCTGGTATTGAGATGAACGAGATTACAGAAGAAACAAAATCTATGTTAGCTCGCTTTGAAAAACATTTTAGTCAAGATTTTCCCAAAGAAAAATTATATTTATGGGAAGCAGACAGTTATATTTATATCCTTTGGCTATTAAGTTTAGCCGTGTTATCGGATAGTCCAGAATATCTTCAAATTATTCCTACATGGATTGGTTCGGAAGATGAACATACTGATTTGCCTTTTGTGGATAAACCGATGAAAGCCTTTTTAGATTTAGTGGGTTATCAAGGGCAAGTGCAAGTTGAAGAAAAAGCCCTTTTCCCGAAATCCGTTTACCCTTTAATTCCCGAAATGATTGAAGCAGATGCAAATAAAAAAAGGGAATTGCTGAAAAAGTATCTTAAAAGTTGGTATAAGAGTAATAAAGATACCTATTGGTATGATTACCATCGAAGCAATAAGGGGAAATTATTTTTCGGCTATTGGTCATTTGAAAGTGCGGTATTGGCATTACTACTTAATATTGATGTAGGTGTTGAAGAAATTGACAAGATAATTTTTTTCCCAAAGGATTATTTTAATTGGGCAAAATGATAAAATCAGCGGGAAAGAAGTAACAATACTCATCAAATAAGTATGAAATGATTTGTAAGTCAGAAAGTCATTGTGGATATAGTCTAGTAATTAGGGTAGATTTTTACTCATTTTCAAATTGAGTATATAGCCTAATATATTCTTTAAAAAACTTTTTAGGGATTACTGCAAGTTTAGGTGCAATAGATAACCCATAATTTGCGAAGAGCAATGCTGTATCTTTATTATTTAAAAAATCATAATACTCAACATATAATTTACACAAATTCACCTGTGTTATTGAGAATTCATTTAAGATTTTATCTTCGGAGGTTAAATCATTAGGATTATGGCTAATAAAAATAGATTTATAGTTTGAATAATGAGTAGAAAATTGATGTAAATCATTTAATAATTTACTTAAATTTTCTTTTCGCTCTGATTCAACAACGCTCAACATTCCAATTCTAGTTCTTAGCGCACAATCAACTTCTTCAATAACATCATTTGTACTATCAAATAGAAACATTGGATGAATGCCAACATTAAAAAAATACAAACTCCCATCTGATTTTCGTTGAAGATAAACAACCATATAAAAATCATTATTTAACTTATAAAAGTTATTAGTTCTATTTATCTGCTGATATCCTTCTTGTAATAAAATTTTTTTTATATCATTCATTTAATCACCTGTATATTATAGGTATGCCAAATTTATTTAACTTGCTTTCTAGAGTGGCTGTAGGACCTATTTTCCCTGTTGTTGGGCTTCTTGTAAATACCCACTCTACACTATCCAATTTTCCTTCTCTCATAAGAGTTATATCTCTTGCTAATTCTTATCTAGTTCTAGATATTAAACTAGTACAGCTTACTTTTTTATTCTTTAGTACCTAAGATAAATTCCTATAAAACCTACACAATAAAGCCATCTTTATATCTCCAGTTTTTCAAACGCTAACAAACTAGCTTTTTCTCTATCAGAGATAAAAATTCAAGGTTTTATTTTAGCTTGTCCGATAGCATTATAGTACCAATAAGGAATTTCACGTCCTTTTATATATTTTTCAAGATCCCGATATTGACGATAAGTAAAGTTTATTTCTTCCTTATCAATATATAACCCTAGCCCTATTTGAATAAGATATTGAACTCCTTCGTATCCGAATAAACCAATTTTCCCAACTAATTTTAAATCAGGAAGATCATCTTTTATTTTGTAATTAACATCATATAATTCATCAAAATAGGCAAAACGACAATCACTTAGGATATCTTTCATAAAAGATAAGTTTATGTTGGTATAACTACAAAAATAACCCTGAGTCCATGCTCTTTTATTTATGATAATAGGAGGTGCAATTATATCTCGGAGGATTATTTTTTCTTTAAACCTATCTACATTAAAATCAGTATAATTGGTTTCATAATAGAATTTATTATCAATATGATAATAAAAAACATCGCCACATTTTAATTTTGGTCTAGATTTCTTAATAAAATTTAATACTATTTCCGACATTTTGTAGTTCCTCATTTTGGATCATTTTTAAATATTTAGGTGTAGGCGATTTGGTTACCGTCCCACAGCGATTCAATGCGTAGGTGCTGTTGCGGATATTCTTTTGAAATTCGACTGCATCATATTTATAGTATTACAATTCCCCCTCGTAAGACTTAAATGGTATCAATAATTCACTAGAATCATCAATAGATACAACCTCGTGGTTAATTTTAGAAAAAGTATTCTTTAAATCATATTTAAAGGCATCATCTAGTAATATTTTGTTTAATCCCAACTCTAAATAATTTAATAGATAAATAGCCTGTTCTTTTACATCACTAATTTCTTTATACGGTATGTTTAAATAGGAATCAATTTCTTTGTCTTTTCTATAGATAGTTGGTCCAGTTACTTCAAATTCTTTATCATGACAATTTATATTTAATGTCAGAGAATAATCCGAAGTATCGGTTTTAAATCCTTTTCTATAGGGAATCTTTTCAATATAAATAAATTCATTTAGTTTTTCTCTTAAAAATTTAATAAATTTAAAGTTTAAATTAAAATTCATATTAGGATTGAGATACACTTCTCTTAGATATATTTGTTTCATAGTTATTTGCTACATTTCTAATTATTGGGGAAAATCATCGAAATCTGGTATAACTGGATTTAGCTCAAACTCAATAAGTTCATAAAAAAATTTATTATCTAAATCTTCTATACTACTTAATGTAAAATTATTTACATAAAGAATAGGAATAAACTCTGACATTTCCTCATCGTAACCAGTTAGAAAATATAAACCATAATTCATATTTTTTATATCATCAATTCCAACTGTCCAATACGAATTTTCTGCCTTTTTTCTAAAAACTTCACCTAAATAGACCTAACAATTTGCAAAATCAGCAATATGATGTCAGTCATTAATAATCTTATTTTTTCTTATATATTTTGCCAAATCAATAAGACTCTCTAAAGAATAATCCAAATTAAAACCTTACTTTTCAGCTTTTTCAACTAATTCATCTAGATAGTCATCAATGTGGAATAAAAATAAGTCAAAATCCTCTATTGCTTGTTTTTTATCTAATTTCTTTTTAGTCATAATTTCAATCCTATTGTGTATTTTATTTTGTATTTCTCTAGGTATAGAATAAATCTACATTACTAAAGTTTTAAAACCTACAGACAGCATCACTGCTTTTTTGTGAACAGGTATTAATTTTGCCAAAATCCCGCAATAATTTCTTTCTTAGGATTCATATACAAATACAATGCACCATACCCAAAAATATAATTTTTCCTAAATAAATCACTAGGCATTCCTGATTCATCAATTTGCATAAAGAATGTATAGTCATCTTTATTGAGGGCATACGTATATATATCATCTTCTTGAATCAGCATCGGTTTTCTTCCAATAACAATAGAATGATATGGTTCATCTAACTCTTCAAAGTCATCACCAAAATCAAAATTTTTTTGGTTCTCTTCTCGTACAGAATAATAGTTACTTTCTAATGTACTATAGCTGGTGATAGACATGCGAGTTAGGTCTGGATTATTAAATAATGGTTCTAGACTTTCTGGACTGAATACATGTGTTATAACTTTAATCGAACAGTCAGGGTAAATATTTTTATCATTCATTACTTCAAAATTTTTAGGTGTAAAAATAGAAAACATTATTCTTTCTTTGTTTGGATATGGTAGGGTTGCATAAAAATAATACTCTGTACTTACCATTGAAATTAGTGACTCTGGAATATTTCCGCCTATACGCCCTAAATAGTTTTGATCATATTCAACAACATCGCTGTAATATTCGTTATTCATAATTTTACCCTCTACAAGAAATAATATTACTAGCTTTTATAAAATCTATGGTTTGAGATCTTAGGTCATTTACATATTTAGTTGTTAATAACTCATTAAAATTTCCAAATATTTTCTATCTATACAGCTCCCACAAATATTACAAAAAATATTATTAGGCGCATTATCAAAAAAATAAGAGTGGTTGTCTATTCCGTTTAATTCATAACCAATAATCATACTATTTACCTCAAGTTTGGATGTTGCTTAAAAAGCACTAGTAGCTTCAGCGTATTTGCCTCCTGTTGTTTTATAGAAATCAGTTAATGCGTCTGGTCGCTCACTTCTACTGAAATTCCTACAGATATACACTGATTGTATTAGCCAATTTGTCTACCATTAAGATTTTATTACTTTAAACTATTAGCAGTTCTAATTTTGGCTAGCCCTTTTTCTAGAATAGTGATCTTTTCAATAGGTGTTCCACGATCGTGAGCCTTTCTCCAATTAGGGACACTTTTTCGAAATAACTCAATACATGCACTATCAACATCACAACTATTTAATATAAAATTTTCTATAACATTTCCATTTTCATCAAAAGGAAATACGGATATTAAATTTTCCTTATATAAAAATTTAAACAAAATATTTGTTGAATTGATAATATAATCTTGCCACCACTTATTAGGGTTAGCTGATAATAAAGCAGCATAATCATATAAGATAAAATTACTCATTTAGCGAACTCCTATTACTTTAAATGTACCTTGAATTGGAATTAGTTCTCTAGTTTTTGGATGTCTAACAAATACATCGGAACTTTTTTACTAACTCGGCTTGAATACCTACCTCTTTAGCAATTTGATTTGCTTTGTTACCTTTGTTTGTCATACTAGTTATTTCAATAGGTCATTATTTAATTCATTTAGGAAGGAATCTGTTTTTTCATTAAAAATATCATGTAAATCACCTTGTATTTCTTTATCGTTAATCAGTAATTTAATTTTATCATTTTCAGATAAACCACTTAAAGGGCTTACACCATCTATTATTCCAAAGAGTTTTCCTAGACAGTCAATAACGGATGATTTTATAAAATAAAGCGCTATTTTTTTCTCCCTTTCATTAAGAAAAAAGTATTTTTTTATTATCTCCTCTGTTCGCTTTACTTGTGAAACGAGTTCGGACTAAATAATACTTTCAATAAATAACTCGTCTTTTTTCATCTTATTTTCCCTCTCTTTTGGATATATATTTTTCTTCCCAATTTAACAAATTAAAATTATAAAATGGAAATACAAAAATTATAGTCATATACCTTAACTGAATATAATGAACTTTCTACCCTCTTGAATATACATTCCTTTATAGGAAAGCACATTTCAATACATAATCACGTTATTCTTTTCCTTTTTTCTGTACAATACTTCCACTCATTTATTATTTTTTAAAGAACCACGCTATGGATAACCGCTTAAATCAGTATGCCCCTTATGCACTCACACTTTTACGTCTTATTACTGCCTATTTATTTATCTGGCATGGTATTGCTAAATTTACAGAATATCCTATGTCAATGACAAATGGTCATGGCCCTGTAGCCTTATTTTCTATCTTTGGATTTGCGGGTATTTTAGAAATTGTGGGAAGTATCTTATTAGCACTTGGTTTATTTACTCGCCCAGTCGCTTTTATTCTATCGGGTCAAATGGCTTATGCTTATTTCTTTATTCATGCCGCCAACGGTAGTATTGGTATGCCTATACTCAATAGCGGTGAATTAGCCATCTTATTTTCTGTCGTATTCTTTTTATTTGTATTTACAGGTCCTGGTGCTTTTGCTTTAGATAGAAAGTAATATTTCCTAGCTGATATAGACATTATTTTTACGAATACTAAACCTCTTCTTCATAAATAAAGCTCACCTTGGTGAGCTTTATACCTATATCAATCATTAATAATATAGTTTATATTTAAATAATATTTATTAAATAGCAACTTAGATTAAGTTACTATCTTAATGCTTTCTTCCGAAGCCACTAAAACCACCCATATTTTTTAATGCCCCCATACCACGCATGAGTTTACCCATACCACCTTTTTTAAATTGTTTCATCATTCCTTGCATTTGATCAAATTGTTTTAAAAGGCGGTTTACTTCTTGTACTGGTACACCAGCACCTGCGGCAATACGTTGTTTACGCTTCCCATTAATAATATCAGGTTTACGGCGCTCTAGTGGAGTCATAGAATGAATAATACCCTCTGTTCGGCGTAATTGCTTTTCAGCTGCGCCATCTTGTAATTGACTGGCAGCTTGTGCAAATTGTCCGGGGAGTTTTTCTAATAAACTACTCATACTGCCCATTTTCTTAACTTGCTGTAGCTGTTCTAAAAAGTCATTTAAATCAAATTTATCACCGCTTTTTAGCTTTTTCGCCATTTTTTCGGCTTCAGCCATATCAATATTGCTCTGCACTTGCTCTACAAGCGAAACAATATCACCCATACCAAGAACACGTTGTGCCATACGATCAGGGTAAAAGGGTTCTAAACCATCAATTTTCTCTGAAACCCCGATAAATTTAAGCGGTTTTCCTGTAATATGACGAACGGATAATGCCGCCCCCCCACGTGCATCACCATCTAATTTCGTGAGTACAACCCCTGTTAGCGGTAATGCTTCAGAGAAAGCCTTAGCAACATTGACTGCATCTTGCCCTTGCATCGCATCTACCACAAAAAGTGTCTCTATAGGATTCAGCACTTGATGCAACTCCGCAATCTCTTTCATCATGGCTTCATCAATTCCTAGACGACCTGCTGTATCCACGAGTAAAACATCATAAAAATGACGTTTTGCATAATCTAGTGCTGATATCGCAATCTCTTTAGGCTTTTGTGTAGGATCAGATGGGAAAAAATCCACTCCCACTTGTTCAGCCACTGTTTTTAATTGTTCAATCGCTGCAGGACGATAAACGTCAGCACTCACCACCAAAACTTTTTTGGTATTTATCTTACGCCCTTGTTGCTTAATCTGAGCATCTTTTAATAATTTAGCTAACTTACCTGTTGTCGTTGTTTTACCTGCCCCTTGTAAGCCTGCCATCAAAATAATTGCTGGTGGTTGGGTAGCAAGTGATAACTCAGACGCAAATTCACCTAAATCGCCCCCTAGTAAAGCTGTTAATTCTTTATGTACAATGCCAACAAGTGCTTGCCCCGGGTTTAAACTACTCGCAACCTCTTGCCCCATCGCTTTATCTTTGACGCGTTCAATAAATTCACGAACAACAGGCAAGGCAACATCTGCCTCAATAAGTGCCATGCGAACTTCACGCAACATATCCTTTGTATTGGATTCTGTTAAGCGAGCTTCACCTCGCATGGTTTTCATAATTTTAGAAAGACGATTAGTTAAATTATCAAACATATTTTTTCGGTAAAATGTAAGTGTTATACTGTAAACAATTCCCTTTTTAATTTCGGGCTCGTTTTATCTATGTCATACGATATTGTATTGCACTATTTAGCCGCAGTGGTCTATCTTGGGCTTGGCATCTCAATTTGGTTCGCATTATTAAACAATAAAGATTTAAATAAGCGACCATTGATTATGTCTGCTTTCCTCCTATTTGTGATTATTATTCAAGGTATTGCCATTCATATTGGTATGCTTTCAGGCGATCAACTTCACCTGAATTGGACACTTGGTTTATCATTCACCCTATGGTTAGGTTTAATGGTATATTGGGTAGAGAGCTACCGCGGAAAAATGGGGGGCTTCTTCTTATTACTCTTCCCGATTGCTTTTATTATTTGTTTATTAGCCGCCCTTATCCCTACATCAGAAGCAAGCACGATTATTTTTCTAAATACACAACTCTTTATGGTGCATCTGGTTACCTCTTTATTTGCGTATAGTCTTATTGCTTTAGGGGCATTACAGGCACTGATTATGACAAGCCTAGATAACTATCTTCATCGCCCTCAGCATTTTAGCCAAAAGCCTAATCTATTATCTCGTGTACTGGATGCTCAACCGCCGTTACTGGTGCAAGAGCGTTTGCTATTTCGCTTAATTTGGGTAGGATTTATACTGCTATCCATTTCCATCATAACGGGTATGTTTGTTTCAATGGGATTATCTGGAGAACTTCTTCCCAATGATCACAAAACATTTTTTACACTCATTTCATGGACAATTTTTGGTATTCTTTTACTCGGTCGTTCCATATGGGGGTGGCGAGGACGTATTGCACTTCGCTGGACACTATTAGGATTTGCTTTACTGATGCTTGCCTATACAGGTACTCGACTTATTTTTGAAGAAATTTTACACCGTGGGGCTTAAATGAAGTATTTATTACTTATCCTTTTTTTAGGTCTGGTTTGGCACTTCTTTCGTATTAAAAAGCAGCCACGCCCTCAATCAACCACCAAACCTAATCCACTGACCATAAAAATGGTTCAATGTGAATATTGCGGTATCCACCTACCTGAAAATGAAGCCCTTATTCGCCACGGTCATATTTGGTGTAATGCAGATCATGAGAAAAGGGGAACACAACAATGATGAGTACGCCTCCTCTCCATTTAGATCGCCATGGTTGGTTACTACCACAACAAGGGGTACGGTTAGTTCCGTCTCCTAATTATAATGAGCGTCCTTATCGCCAAGCACCTATCTTATTAGTGATCCATAATATCAGCCTACCCCCTTGTATATTTGGTGGGCCTTATATTGAACAGCTCTTTACAAATACGTTGATAAGCGAGGAACACCCCTATTTTCAAACGATTGCACATCTACGTGTATCCGCTCATTTTCTTATCCGCCGTGATGGTGAAATCATACAATTTGTCAGTACAGAAAAAAGAGCATGGCACGCTGGTGTATCACATTTTAATGGTATGGATGGGTGCAATGATTTCTCATTAGGGATTGAGTTAGAGGGAAGTGATTACACCCCCTTTACAGATGCACAATACCATCAATTAGCGGCACTAAGCACTGTTCTTCGTGCTCGTTATCCCTTACGAGCCGTCAGGGGGCATGAACATATAGCCCCTCATCGAAAAACAGATCCCGGCCCTTTCTTTGATTGGAATCGTTATCGTCAATCCGCACACTGGTCTTGGAGAGAATTACCTTATTTACACTAAAATAATGGAACTATATTCGGTGATCAATAATGCGGTAATTTAAATTTCATCAACCCCTGCATTTCAGCTATAAAATATACCAATAGCGGTGCATTTTTAATATATCTTCCTAATAATCGTATAAATACAAAGCCCCTTACCTAAAAAGATAAGGGGCTTTTGGCTAAGTCGTTTATTTACTTTATGCTTGAATCAATAATTTATTCAATTTTTTCACAAAAGCAGCAGGGTCATCAATTTGAGCACCCTCTACTAACATCGCCTGATCAAGCAATACACTCGCCCAATCCGTAAAGTCTGCATCGGTTAAATCCTTCACTTTTTGTACTAAAGGGTGGTCAGGATTAATTTCTAAGATAGGTTTAACATCAGGCACTTCTTGACCTGCTTGCTTTAACATTCTTAGTAAATGCGGACTCAATTCATTTTGCCCCACCACAACGCAAGATGGAGAATCCACCAAGCGTGTTGTTACACGAACTTCTTTTACACGCTCTTTAAGTGTTTCTTGCAAACGTTCTACTAGTGGTTTATATGCCTCTGTGACTTCTTCTTGATGCTTTTTCTCTTCTTCATTACTAAATTGGTCTAAATCTAAACCACCTTTAGAAACAGAAACTAAGGATTTACCATCAAACTCTCTAAAGTAAGTTAGCATCCACTCATCCACACGATCCGATAACAATAATACTTCAATACCTTTTTGGCGGAAGATTTCAAGATGGGGACTACTCTTCGCATTGGCAAAACTTTCGGCAACCATATAGTAAATCTTATCTTGCCCCTCTTTCATACGAGCAACATAATCTGCTAATGACACCGTCTGTGTTGCCTGATCATCAAAGGTAGAAGAGAAACGAATTAATTTGGCAATCCGTTGTTGATTTGCCATATCCTCACCTAGCCCCTCTTTAAGGACTTGACCAAACTCTGTCCAGAATAATGCATAATCCTCAGGGCGGTTTTCTGCCATATCTTCTAGCATACCAAGCACACGTTTTGCAGACCCCTCACGGATCAATTTAACATCTCGGCTTTCTTGTAAAATTTCACGTGATACATTAAGTGGTAGATCTGAAGAATCAATCACCCCACGTACAAAACGTAAGTAACTAGGTAATAATTGCTCCGCATCATCCATAATGAAAACACGTTTAACATAGAGCTTAACACCTCGTCTCGCATCACGATCCCATAGATCAAAGGGAGCATGTTTAGGAATATATAATAATTGTGTATATTCACTACGTCCCTCTACACGGTTATGTGTCCATGCGAGTGGTTCATCATAATCATGACTTAAATGCGTATAAAAGGCCTTGTATTGTTCATCAGTAATGTCTGCTTTACTACGTGTCCATAAAGCATTTGCTTGATTAACCACTTCCCATTCTGTTTTGTCCTCCTCTTTCTTTTCCATCTGAATAGGAATAGAAATATGATCAGAGTATCGGCGAAGCACATCACGCAATTTCCATTCATTTAAGAATGTTTCTCCCTCTTCATTAACATATAAGGTAATGGTCGTACCTCTGTTCGCTTTTTCTGTTTGTTCTATTGTAAACTCACCTTGCCCTTCTGATACCCAACGGACTGCCTGATCTGCATTAAGCCCTGCTTTACGTGTAAGGACTTCCACTTTTTGTGCCACAATAAAAGCAGAATAAAAACCTACACCAAATTGACCAATCAATTGCGCATCTTTTTGTTGGTCTCCTGTTAAAGAAGCAAAGAATTCTTTTGTTCCTGAACGTGCAATCGTACCCAGATTGGCAATGACCTCATCATAGCTCATCCCAATACCATTATCATCAATAGTAATTGTTTTAGCCGCTTCATCAAAGCTGATACGAATACGCAAATCACTATCTTCCGATAATAAAGCTGGATTATCTAAAGCATTAAATCGCAATTTATCACAAGCATCTGATGCATTAGAGACAAGCTCTCGGAGGAAAATTTCTTTATTAGAATAAAGTGAATGAATCATTAACTGAAGTAATTGCTTTACTTCTGTTTGAAAACCCATAGTTGTTGACATTATTAATTCCTCTTTAAATAGATGTCCTTATAGATAGAGATAGGTCATCTTATTTTCAAGGGAATCGTTACTTATTTTTCAAAATAATAATTTTTAAAGATATTTTCATTTAAGTATAGTATAATTAACAACCTATTCACTCCTATTTGCCCAGGTGGTGAAATTGGTAGACGCAGGGGACTCAAAATCCCCCGCCGCAAGGCGTGCCGGTTCGATTCCGGCCCTGGGCACCATCAAATTTTCTAATAAAATCAATAAATTAGAAAAGTCTCTTTTTTATTCCTCCATTATCATTTATGAGCTATGTGTCCAAATTGTGACATTTTTCACATGTTCCTCTAAATGATTAGCCGATAAGTGAGCATATTTTTGTACCATCTCAATGGTTTTCCAAGTACCTAGTGTCGGTTATGATTAAAAGATGAAAACATAGGTCTGCTATGCATTAAATACCCAACTGTGAATGCGAGCCCATTCGAACCAATATCAACGTATTTTTATCAGGTAACTCATATAGCAATACAAGGTCAGGTCTTAGGTGACAATTTCTTAACCCTTTAAATTGTCCTTTCATTGCATGGTCGCAATACTTCTCAGCTAATGGAGTATCTGTACGCAATAGCGTTAGAATATCCATAAACTCATCAGACTCTAAAAATAACTTATATACACTAGATTTTTCACGTTTAAAGTCTTTTTTAAAACGAGAAGTAAAGATTACATCACGCATTTAAATCTTCCATTAATGCGTTTAAATCAGAATATCGTTTTGCTGATTTATTTTCGCGTGCCTCTTTAATCGCAAGTAAAGTCTCTTCTCGAGGGGAACAGAATTTAACAGGGAAACTTTTTTCTTCGGCAATTGCCGTTAAAGTAATTCGGATGGCATCTGATAAACTCATACCTATACTTTCCAGTACAACAGAAGCATTTTCTTTAATCTCTGGGTTTACTCTTGCTTGAACAATAACGCTTGTACTCATAATATACTCCTAAAGTGTATGACAATGTCTATACAATATTATACCTCATTTAATCAAGAATCAAGATATATGATGAAAAAAGGTAATAAAAACCACCTTTCTTAGGTGGTTAATTGTTTTCCTTCACTACTCATCTACTCCTTACAGATTTTTCCAAAAGTACTAAGACTGATACCTGGTTAATTACCTCCAGATACTCAGATAATTTTTAATATTTCACTAATTAAAATAATTGATATCGTTATACGTTGCTACTCATCTATTAAGTAATACACTTTATACTCTCTTGAAAATAACTATAAATCATCTTCCCATCTTTCAATAGATACAATATCACTTTCACAATAGGTTTAACGATAAGTGATAGATTTGTAGAGGAGGTATATTATTAACAGGAAAATAGCAGATTAGAAACTTAGCCTACCAATACCAACAGATTGGGGCTAAATATCACCTCCTAAGGCGACAATCCTTGACTACCAATATCATGAGAACAAGAAATACTTAATAGCTTATTCTCGGCATGAGCTACTCGCACGCCACTCAAAGCAAAGATATATCCCTCATAAGGACTTTTGACTGTAGTAATATGTAGTGAAATAGGATCAACAATATCCACCAATGGCTGTCCTACCTTAACCCATTCATCTACTCCAACACGATAGACGATAATACCTGAACAAGGGGAAGGTACATAATATAAGCCCTCCAATGGATGAGGCGGATTAAGTAAAGGGGGTAAAGCAGACACCTTATCAAGTGAAATATACTGCTTATGGGCTAAAAATTGAATAATCCCCTCAGCATCTTTTTGTGCCATCTCATGGCTTAAATCACGTTCTCCCCGCAGCTCAACAGTTGCACTTATCAATGCTTGAGAAATAGGAATACTAGGATAACGCTCTTGCAAACCTACCCATAGTGTTGATAGGATTTCATCAAACGAATCAGCCCCTGAATCCATTGATAATAACTGACATTTTGATCCTAAATAACGAGCCAAAGGTTCAAAGTCATGCCATGTACTCGGTAAGGTATAAAGATGAACAGTCGCAATATTATCACAATGTAAATCAAGCACAATATCTGCATCATAACAAAGACGTAGTAAAGATAGATGCATAGAATGAACCGCATTATTTGGCTTTATTTCTACCAAAATATTCCCTATCGCTTCACGTAAAGCAACCGTATTTTTACGTGCATCATGACACAATACAAGGGCTTTTTTCTCAAGGTACTCTTCTAGTTTTTGCTTTAAAGGTACGGTAAATAAACGGTTAAAGTTTTGTCCTGTCCCCAAATGAAATCGACCAATAGGCATATAATCTATCAGCTGCCCTAACCCTAGCGGATTACAGAGAGGCACAAGCACAATATGTGCATTTAAACGATTTTCTTTTTCGAGTTGTAAAAACTGTTGATGCAAATAATAAGCTGCCAAAGACCCTGGCATTTCATCTGCGTGTAGGCTAGCTTGAATATACACTTTGGGTAGAGACTCATCACCAAAATGTAATGCCGTAATAGACGCTTGAGAGCCAAGTGGCATACGCTCTAGTAGAATCTGTTCTCTTCGCATGGATAGTCCTTATTCTGTCTTATTCTATTATGCTATTATGCTATTAATATATTTTATATTTAAAGAAAGTATGAGAAAACAGCATATTATTTTCTCATACTTCAATAATTAGGTTATATCCTACTACATAAATGAGTAATTAGGCAGATACGAGGCGACTTTTAAGATGTACAAGATAACGTTTCTCGATTTGTCTAAACCCTAATACCAATAAACCATTTAATACAAAATATAATACCGCCGCTGCCGCATAGGCAATAAAAGGCTCGTAATAGGTACTATTAAAAAAACTAGCAGCACCGGTAATTTCCATAATGGTTACCGTAGAAGCTAATGCTGTTGCGTGCATCGTCATAATCACCTCATTACTATACGCTGGTAAAGCACGTCGTAAGCTAGAGGGTAAAATAACCCGTCGCATTGCTTGAGCACGGGACATACCATAAGCATAGGCAGCCTCAATTTCTCCCCTATCAGTATTACGAATCGCACCAGAGAAAATAACCGTTGAGTAGGCAGCTGTATTCAATGCCAATGCTGCTAATACATAAATATAACTTCCCTTTAAAAAGCTAAAAGCTGGTTGGTGCATCAGCTCATTCACAACACTCAAACTAGGAATCCCATAGTAAAAGATATATAACTGAATCAGTAAGGGAGTTCCTGTAAAGAAATAGACAAAACCATTAATTAGTTTAGCTCGAATGGTATTTTTCTTTTGAACCATTACCGCACAAGGGATAGCTAATAATAAGCCAATCGAAACAGATACCACTGTTAAAAATAAGGTAACAGGTAATGCAGCAATACAATCTTGCAAAGCAATCCAGAAAAGGTCAAGACTCTCACTCATCACTCACCCCCTGTCTAACACCACGTTGATAATGTTTTTCTAGCCAATTAAAAGCGCGTAAAGACACAAAGGTCAGTACCAAAAATAACCCTGCTGATATCATATTAAATAAAAAGGGTAGCTGTGTAGAGCTTCCTGCTTGATGAGCAATTCTTGTCATATCATCTAAGCCAATAATAGAAACCAATGCTGTTGCCTTAGTGAGTACCAACCAATTATTACGAACTCCAGGTAAAGCATACCGCATCATCAAAGGAAAAGTAATACGGCGTAAAACGGCAACCTTACTAAATCCATACGCATAACCAGCTTCAATCTGTCCATATGGCACAGCTAACATTGCCCCTCGGAAAGTTTCTGTAAAAAAAGCCCCAAAGATAAAACTTAACGTAAACACACCCGCAAAGAAGGGACTAATTTCAAATGACCCTAACCCCATACTTTCTGTCAAAGCATTAATTCCTATCTGAGCGCTATAGTAAACCATTAACATCCAGATAAGATCAGGCACTCCCCTAACAATGGTTGAATACACTGTAGCGATACCTGATAAAAATACATTTTTTGATAGACGCATCGTCGCACCTACCAGCCCTATTAGGATTGATAAGAAAAGTGAGAGAACAGCCAGTTGAATAGTCAAGACCGCTCCACTCAATATCCTTGGCATATATTGAGCAACAATAGAAAATTCAGACATGAGATTCATTAAAATTTTAACGGTATGATTTTACCCTAAAAACTCATAAAAAAACTATTCCACCTCTTATATAGCTAAGTATTTCCTTACAAAAGCACTTTTTATAGCATCATCTTATCTATTTATCTTCTTAAAAGTAATAAAGACATACCACCAATATTTTATAAACAAACTTCTCTTTTTCTTAAATAAGATAAACCAAATACATAGCAAATCGCATATAATCGTTGAAAGCAGAATTTCGGAGAATATGATATGTTCGCTTCTTTAAAAAACGATACCTTTTTACGTGCATTATTACGACAAAAAGTTGATTACACCCCTGTTTGGTTAATGCGTCAAGCAGGTCGCTACCTTGCAGAATACAATGCAACTCGCCAAAAAGCAGGCTCTTTTTTAGGTCTTGCTAAAAATCCTGAATTTGCCTGTGAAGTAACACTACAACCTATTGATCGTTATCCACTTGATGCCGCTATTTTATTTTCTGATATTCTGATGATTCCTGATGCGATGGGACTAGGACTTGATTTTGTCGCAGGCGAAGGCCCTCAATTTGCGCACCCTCTTCGTACAGAAGCTGAGATAGCCAAATTAGCTGTACCAGATATGGAAAAATTACGTTATGTATTTGATGCCGTTCACCTTATCCGCCAATCCCTAGATGGTCGAGTCCCTTTAATTGGATTTGCAGGAAGTCCATGGACAATCAGTTGCTATATGGTAGAAGGTCAAGGCTCTAAAGAATACCGTATTATCAAATCAATGATGTACGCACAGCCTGACCTTTTAAAACGTATTCTAACTATTGCCGCTCAATCAACTGCTTTATACCTCAATGAACAAATCAAAGCAGGAGCGCAAGCCGTTATGATTTTTGATAGTTGGGGCGGTGTATTAGCAGATGGAAAATACCAAGAGTTTTCTCTACACTATATCAAAATGGTTTTAGATCAATTAATTCGTCATCACGATGGACAAGCTATTCCTGCTATTGTTTTCACGAAAGGTGGTGGGCTTTGGATTGAAGAGATTGCGAATAGTGGTTGTGATGCTGTCGGTTTAGATTGGACAATGAGCCTATCAAAAGCTCGCCAATTAACAAATGATAAAGTCGCTCTTCAAGGCAATATTGATCCAATGGCACTCTTTGGTACTGAACAAGCTATTCGCCAAGAAGTCCGCCGTGTTATTGATGATTTTGGTATGGTTGGTAATGGTGGTCATGTCTTTAATCTAGGACATGGTATTTCTCAATTTACCAATCCTGATCATGTTGCTTATCTTATTGATGAAGTACATGAGTACAGTAAAACAAAACACCAATAAGAAGATAATCCATGCGTAATTACTGGGTACGAGTCGCTCTTGATATTCCTCTGGAAACTTTTTTTGATTATCATGTTCCCCCCACCCTCTCACCACAAAGAGGGCAACGCGTTATCGTACCTTTTGGACATCAAAAACAAATTATTGGGGTTGTTACGGCTATCTTAGATAAAACCGATATTCCTCTGGATAAACAAAAAGATATTATTCAAGTTCTTGACGATCTCCCTCCCTTTTCTGATACTTGGATTGATTTATGTGAGTTTGCTGCCAAATACTACTTACGTCCTATCGGAGAAGTTATTCTTCCTGTTTTACCTCCTCCTTTACGCAAAATTACCGCTTATACAGGTAAAACAGCCAGTAGTCCTGTAGAGCGTTTAGATAAAAAAATACGAAATCAACAAAAAAAAGAGCAACAAAAAAAACAATCTAGCACACATCAAACGATCACCCCCTCTGCTCACTCTACCTCCCTTACGCTCAATACAGAACAACGTATTGCGGTAGAAGTCATTAGCCAAACACAACACTTTAAAACGTTTTTACTACATGGTATTACAGGTAGCGGCAAAACAGAGGTTTATTTACAAGCCCTTGCACAGAAATTAGCGGAAGGAAAATCAGTTATCTTTCTCGTACCTGAAATTAATCTGACCCCTCAATTTGAGCAGATTCTTAAAGATAGATTTTGCCCTCTTTATGGTGAGAATACCGTTGTTACGATGCACAGTGGCTTATCAGATGGAGATCGCTTACTCGCTTGGTTACGTATGCAACGCCAAGAAGCCAAGATTGTTTTAGGGACAAGAATGTCTATTTTTGCACCACTTGAAAATATTGGTTTAATTATTGTCGATGAAGAACATGATGCCTCCTATAAACAACAAGATGGCTTACGTTATTCTGCACGCGACTTAGCTATATGGCGAGCAAAACAATTAACGATTCCTGTGGTACTGGGTTCAGCAACTCCATCACTGGAATCATGGCAACATACCTTAACAGGAAAGTATGAAAAACTCTGTCTTACTCAACGGGCTAAGGTAACACATCTCCCCCATATCAAACTCATTAATACCAAGAAAATGCCATTAAATCAAGGCTTATCACCTGATTTAATAAGTGCTATTGATGAGCGGTTACAGCGTGGCGAGCAATCCATGATTTACCTTAACCGCCGCGGTTTTTCACCTGTCCTACGTTGTTCTTCTTGTTCATGGACGAGTGAATGTATTCGTTGCTCTGTACATACCGTTTTACATCAATCTGCAGGAAAACCTGCAACCTTACAATGCCACCATTGTGGTTACACCACTCGTGTTCCTTATAAATGCCCTGAATGTGGTAATCAAGATATAAGTGGTTTAGGTTATGGAACACAACGAATTGAAGAAGTGCTTGGACACTTATTCCCACACGCCAAAATTCAACGTATCGATGCAGATAGTACACGTTTAAAAGGAAGTGCAGAGAAACTCTTTACTGAAGCCCATTCAGGCGATGTTGATATTATTGTAGGAACACAAATGATTGCCAAGGGGCATGACTTTAAGCGGCTTAGTCTTGTAGGAATATTAAACGCGGATATGATGCTTTTTAGTGGGGATTTCCGTGCACCAGAACGCTTATTCGCACAACTCATACAAGTATCTGGACGAGCAGGTCGCCATCTCCCAGATGCCGAAGTATTATTACAGACAGAGTTTCCTGAGCATAATCTCTATCAATCCTTATTAAAACATGATTATGCTGAGTTTGCCTCAACAACCTTAGAAGAACGAAAAATCGCTAAACTTCCCCCCTTTTCTTATCAAGTGCTTATCTCAGCACAAGCAAAAAAAGTAGAAGATGCTATTGATTTTCTAAAAACTATTATCCATATGGCAAAAGAAGATATGCCTGATTATCTGGAGGGCATTCAACTCTATGATCCCATACCACTTAAAATTATTAGAGTCGCCAATATCGAAAGAGCTCAACTACTGATTGAGAGTGAATCTCGTACTCGCTTACACCATTTTATGCAGATTTGGTTACAGCGTGTTTATCAATTTTTTAGAACGCCAAAAGTCAAATACTTTGTTGAAGTCGATCCTTTAGATATTTAATCCTAATGACAGCGTAAAAATATTAATTATCAAGTATATTTTCTAAAGCACACAAAAGAACAGTATAAGTTAGCAAACGATCCTTAGTAAAGATTCCACTTTTTAGCATTTAAACTCACACCGTATTTTATAAGACTTTTATTACGACAGATAAATTTCATCATATAATATCTAACCTGTATTCCTTTTCTTATCCTACGCATTCTTATGATTAATCAATTAAATCCATCGCAGAAAGAAGCAGCCATTTATTTAGATGGACCTTGCCTTGTTCTTGCGGGTGCAGGTAGTGGAAAAACGCGTGTTATTACCCAGAAAATTGCCTATTTGATTAATCAATGTGGTTATGAGGCTCGATCTATTGTTGCACTTACTTTTACAAATAAGGCAGCAAAAGAAATGGTGGAACGGGTTAGCCAAATTGTTGATAAACGGTTGAGTAAAGGATTAACCGTTTGTACTTTTCATGCTTTAGGCGTACGGTTTTTACGACAAGAAGCAAAACACCTTGGACTAAAAGAACATTTTTCTATTTTAGATACAACCGATGCAGGACAGATTATCCAAGAAATGGTAGGGACAACCGATAAAATTCGTATCCGTATTATTCAACAACAAATTTCTCTCTGGAAAAATAATCTCTTAGAACCAGATGATATTCAACCAGCAACACCTGATGAGAAAGAAGCACAACGGATTTACCGTAACTATGAAGCCACTCTCAAAGCCTATCAGTCTGTTGATTTTGATGATTTAATCCGTTTACCTGTCCTATTAATGCGCCATAATAAAGAAGTCTGTGACCGTTGGCAAAAACGTATTAAATACCTCCTTGTTGATGAATATCAGGATACCAATATTTGCCAATACGAATGGGTAAAATTACTCACGGCTTGGCATCGCCGGTTTACAGCCGTCGGTGATGATGACCAGGCTATTTATGCTTGGCGTGGTGCAACTATCGAAAATCTTGCCAAACTTACTCAGGATTATACTGATTTAAAAATTATTAAACTTGAACAAAACTATCGCTCAGTCGATACTGTCTTAAACGCAGCAAATCAAGTCATCGCTAATAATCCGAACCTCTTTAAAAAAACACTTTGGTCAACCTTAGGTAAGGGTGAACCTATTCAGGTTATTAGTATGGAGAATGAAGAGGCTGAGGCAGAAACCGTTGGTATGCGAATTTCTGCCGCTCATTTTAATAAAAAAGCACAATGGAAAGACTTTGCCGTATTGTATCGAGGGAATCACCAAGCAAGAATTATTGAGAAAGCCTTTCGACAACTTAGAATTCCCTATACCATCTCAGGGGGACAAAGTTTTTTTGATAAAGCAGAAATTCGAGATATTCTTGCTTATCTTCGTCTTATTGCTAATCATCAAGATGATCCTGCCTTTATTCGTGCCGTTACGACACCTAAACGTGGTGTAGGACAAACGACTCTACAGCACCTAGGTGAATTTGCGGTCAGTAAACAATGTGCCTTATTTGAAGCTATTTTTCATGAAAATGTCGATACAGTTATTCAAGAACGACAATTAAAATCCCTTCGCCTTTTTGCTGATTTTATTCAAGATATACAAAAACGAGCCCACCAAGCTGTTGAAATACAAAATCCTACTGTTTTACTAGATGAATTGATGGCATATATTCGCTATGAGGATTTTCTTTATGAACATCATGATGATAGATCGGCCCAAAATCGTTGGCAAAATGTTTTAGATTTAAATGAATGGCTCAAACGCAAAGCAGAAGAAGACGATATGCGATTAATTGATTTAGTACAGCATATTGCTTTAATCACCATGCTAGAACGTAATGAACAAGAACAGGAGCAAGACGCGGTTACCCTAAGTACACTCCATGCCTCTAAAGGTTTAGAGTTTCCCTATGTCCATATGGTAGGTATAGAAGAAGGGCTTCTCCCCCATATGGGAAAGGAAGACGAATATGGAGATCCGAATAAAGATAATGAAGAATTATATATTCAACGTATTCAAGAAGAACGCCGTTTAATGTATGTAGGGATTACACGAGCACAATATGAACTCACACTGACTTGGTGTAAGAAACGCAAACGTAATAGAGAAGAACTTAATCGAGAACCCTCTCGTTTTATTGCAGAAATGGGGCTAGAAGATAAGCAACAGCGCCTCAGCGACCCTTTTAAAGGAATGAGTGCAAAAGAGCGTTTAGCTCAACTAAAGCAGATGATTCAAAAACCATAAAAGAGTAATTGTATTTTTATAGTCATTAAGAGATGGATACGAATAAGGAAGTTTACTGTAGCTTATATAGGTCATAACTACTTACTAACTCCATAATAGCTATATGAATGCTTATAGATAAATCAATACTCAAAATAATAAAACCATCATCTACATAATATTATTTATCTTCTCAAAGGCATTTCTAGGGAATTTATTAAAACGCTATCAATAAAAACTACCCAATAAAAAACTCCACACCATAATGATGTGGAGTTTTTATGCGTTTCGCTATCGCGGTTTAGTGGCGATTTTTGCTTTGATGGTAGCGTCGAGCAACATGTACTTGTGCTGCCAACATAGCAAGCTCAGCTTCAACCACAGCAATCTCTTCTTTCGTCTTAGCATTACGGCGAGATTCTTCTGCTCTCTCACGTGCTGCCATTGCTTTCGCTTCATCAAGATCTGCTGCACGAATTGCTGTATCAGATAATACAGTAACCGCATTAGGCTGAACCTCTAATAGACCACCTGCAACAAACACATATTCCTCTGAATCATCTTCACAAACAATTTTTACTTGCCCTGGACGAATAAGAGAAATCAGTGGCGTATGCCCTGGTAAAACACCTAGTTCACCAGAAACACTTGGAAGAACAACCATTTTGGCTTTGCCAGAATAAAGTGATTCTTCTGCACTTACCACGTCAATATGTAGTGTTTTAGCCGACATAATCAATCCTTATTATAAGGTTTTAGCTTTCTCAAAAGCCTCGTCAATAGAGCCAACCATATAGAATGCTTGCTCTGGTAAAGCATCACACTCACCATCTACAATCATTTTGAAACCACGGATTGTTTCTGATAGAGGAACATATTTACCAGGAGAACCTGTAAACACTTCCGCTACATGGAATGGTTGAGATAAGAAACGCTGAATCTTACGAGCACGCGCAACAACTTGCTTATCTTCTGGAGATAACTCATCCATACCAAGAATCGCAATAATATCACGCAATTCTTTGTAGCGTTGTAGTGTTTGTTGTACGGCACGCGCTACAGCATAGTGTTCTTCACCAACAATATGTGGGTCTAACTGACGGCTAGTAGAATCTAATGGATCAACCGCTGGATAAATACCTAAAGAAGCAATATCACGCGATAATACCACAGTAGAGTCTAAGTGTAAGAAAGTTGTTGCTGGTGATGGGTCTGTTAAGTCATCCGCTGGTACATATACCGCTTGGATAGACGTAATAGAACCTGTTTTGGTTGAAGTAATACGCTCTTGTAATACCCCCATCTCTTCAGCAAGTGTTGGTTGATAACCCACCGCAGAAGGCATACGACCTAAAAGTGCTGATACCTCTGTACCTGCTAGCGTATAACGGTAAATATTATCAACGAAGAAAAGAATATCACGACCTTCGTCACGGAATTTTTCAGCCATTGTTAAACCGGTTAACGCAACACGTAAACGGTTTCCTGGTGGTTCATTCATCTGACCAAATACCATCGCTACTTTATCAAGTACGTTAGACTCTTCCATTTCATGATAGAAGTCATTACCTTCACGGGTACGTTCACCTACACCGGCAAATACAGATAAACCAGAGTGCTGTTTAGCGATATTATTAATTAATTCCATCATATTGACGGTTTTACCCACGCCAGCACCACCGAATAGGCCCACTTTACCACCTTTTGCAAATGGGCAAACTAAGTCAATCACTTTAATACCCGTTTCTAATAATTCAACGGATGGTGATAACTCATCAAATTTAGGGGCTGGTTGATGAATACTACGTTTTTCATCGTGCTCAATAGGACCAGCTTCATCAATCGGACGACCTAATACGTCCATAATACGACCTAAGGTGCCATTACCCACTGGTACTGAAATTTTTGCATTCGTACGCTCTACCGTCATACCACGGCGTAAACCGTCACTAGAGCCAAGTGCAATTGTACGCACAACACCATCACCGAGTTGTTGTTGTACTTCAAGAGTGAGACCTTTTTCTGCATAACCAGATTCATTGGTATCTGCAAGTACAAGAGCTTCATAAATATGAGGCATATTGTCGCGTGGGAACTGAATATCCACCACGGCGCCGATGCACTGAACGATGGTACCGTTACTCATGTTATTTCCTTACTTTTAACGCTTGAAAGTAACCGCTTAAACTGCAGCGGCTCCTCCCACGATTTCTGAAATTTCTTTGGTAATTGCGGCTTGGCGTGTTTTGTTATACACCAATTGTAAATCACCAATAACTTTTTTCGCATTATCTGATGCTGCCTTCATCGCAACCATACGCGCAGACTGCTCAGATGCCATATTTTCGGCAACAGCTTGATAGACAACACCTTCAATATAGCGGTGTAGAAGATTATCAATAACTTCTTTAGCACTAGGCTCAAAAATATAGTCCCAAGTATAGTTAGACTTTTCTTGATCGTTTTTAAGAAGTGTCTCTTCTGTTGCAAATGGATCAGCCAACCCATCAGGTAATGGTAGGATACGTACAAATGTAGGCACCTGACGCATTGTATTAACAAAAGCACTTGTGGCAATATAAAGTGCATCAATCTTACCATTGATATAGTCATCAAGTTGCACTTTAAGCGCACCAATTAATGCCTCTAAATTTGGTTTATCGCCAAGATTAACTTGTTGAGAAACCAAGTGAACCCCTAAACGAGTTAAGAAGCCTAAACCTTTGTTACCAAAAGCGGTTGCTTGAACATTAATGCCTTGTGATTCAAATTCTTTAAGACGGTTTAATACTAAACGCGTGATATTGGTATTTAAACCACCGCATAAACCTTTATCTGTTGTTACCAGCACAACACCAACACTCTTGATTTCTTTACGCTCTTCTAAAAAAGGATGAGAATAATCAGGGTTGGTTTGCATCATGTGCATGGCAATTTCACGTACTTTTTTCGTATATGGACGACCAGCACGCATTCTATCTTGCGCTTTACGCATTTTAGAAGCAGCGACCATCTCCATTGCTTTGGTGATCTTACGTGTATTTTGTACACTTTTGATCTTAGTACGGATTTCCTTAATTCCAGCCATGTTGCTTTCCTAGGATATTGCTTACAAAAGCATGCCTAAATCTATTTTAGACATGCTCCACCTTGAGTCTTAGAAAGAGCTCGTTTTTTTGAAGTTTACTAAAATTTCTTTTAGTTTAGCTTCATCATCTTTAGATAGCTCTTTTGTGCTCTCAATGCGATCAGCTAAATCAGCGTGATTATGCTTAATATCGTCTTTGAAGGCTTTCTCGAAAGCTAATATATTACTTACTTCAACATCATCTAGGTAGCCATTATTCACTGCATATAGTACAACAGCTAATTCCCATACCTTTTGAGGCTCGTATTGAGGTTGTTTAAGCAATTCAACAACGCGTTTACCACGCTCTAATTGACGACGGGTTGCTTCATCTAGATCAGATGCGAACTGAGCAAATGCAGCTAACTCACGATATTGAGCTAAGTCAGTACGGATACCACCCGATAATTTCTTAACTACCTTAGTTTGTGCTGCACCACCCACACGAGAAACAGAAATACCCGCATTAATCGCTGGACGTACACCTGCATTAAACAAGTCTGTTTCAAGGAAGATTTGACCGTCAGTAATAGAAATCACGTTAGTAGGTACGAATGCAGATACGTCACCTGCTTGTGTCTCAATAATAGGTAATGCCGTTAATGAACCTGTCTTACCAGTTACAGCACCTTTTGTGAATTTTTCTACATACTCAGCATTTACACGAGCCGCACGCTCTAATAGACGAGAGTGTAAGTAGAATACATCACCAGGGTATGCTTCACGACCAGGAGGACGACGTAATAGAAGTGATACTTGACGATATGCCCATGCTTGTTTGGTCAGATCATCATAAACAATCAATGCGTCTTCACCACGATCACGGAAATACTCACCCATTGTACAACCCGCATAAGGGGCTAAATATTGCATCGCAGCAGAATCAGAAGCAGCAGCAGCCACAACAATAGTGTACTCTAATGCACCATGCTCTTCTAATTTACGAACAATATTATTAATGGTAGAGGCTTTTTGACCAATCGCTACATATACACACTTAACGCCAGTACCTTTTTGGTTAATAATAGCGTCAATAGCAACAGCCGTTTTACCTGTTTGGCGGTCTCCAATGATTAACTCACGCTGACCACGACCAATGGGTACCATTGAGTCAATTGATTTAACACCTGTTTGTAATGGTTGATCCACAGATTTACGCGCAATAACACCTGGCGCTACTTTTTCAATAATATCTGTTTCTTTTGCGTTGATAGGACCTTTACCATCAATAGGCTGACCGAGTGTATTAACCACACGACCTAGTAATTCTGGACCAACAGGTACTTCAAGAATACGACCTGTTGTTTTAACAGCATCGCCTTCTGACACACCAGTATAGTCACCTAAAATTACCGCACCTACGGAATCACGCTCTAAGTTAAGCGCAAGACCAAATACATTGTTAGGAAATTCTAACATTTCACCTTGCATCACATCGGATAAACCGTGGATACGAGTAATACCGTCGGTTACTGAAACGACAGTCCCCTGTGTACGAATATCGGCTGAAGCACCCAAGCCTTCAATACGGCTTTTGAGTAATTCGCTGATTTCTGACGGATTGAGTTGCATATTCAGACTCCTGAAATCCTGTTATACGGCCACTTATTGAGTAGCCAATGTATCGCGCAAGCGAGTTAATTGTGCTTGCACCGAAGTATCTAATACCTGATCACCCACGGTAACGCGAACGCCACCGATAATTGAGTTATCGACTGTAATCTCGGGCTTGAGTTTAACACCAAACTTTTTCTCTAATCCCGTTAAGAGTTCTTGCACTTGAGTTTCTGACAATTCAAAAGCCGTTACAATCTTGGCAATGGCAGAACCCTCATGGCGATTTTTTAAATCTTCAAATTGCTCTGCTATTTCGGGAAGAGTAATTACTCGATCATTTTCTACTAAAAGATCAAGAAAGTTAGATGCGTCTGCTGGTAGTGTATTTTTTACTAAACCAAGCAATAAATCTTTGCGCTGAGTCTTTGACAATCGTGGGTCAGCCATCACCTCTCGAACGTCTTCATTAGAAGAAATTTGAGCTAATTCACTGAGTACAGAAGACCACTGTGCTACTGTGTTTTTATCACGAGCAGTGGCATATAAGGCTTCTGCATATGGACGAGCAATTGTTGATAATTCAGCCATGATGATCCTGGATTAAAGCTGTGCTTTAAGTTGATTTAACAACTCAGCATGGGTTTTTGCATCAACTTCACGGCGAAGAATCTGTTCTGCACCTTTAACAGCGAGTACAGCTACTTCATCACGTAAGCTACCACGTAAGCGTTCCACTTCTACTTCAGCATCTTGTCTTGCTTGAGCAATAATACGAGCACGCTCGGCTTCAGCTTCTTCACGAGCCGCGCTAACAATAGAAGTCGCTTGCTTCTCAGCTTCAACGAGTCGAGCCTGATTATCAGCTTTGGCTGATTGTTCAATTTGACTAATACGAGCTTGAGCTTGAGCTAAGTCTGTCTTACCTTTATCGGCAGCAGCTAAGCCTTCTGCAATTTTTTGACGACGTTCGTCAATTGCTTTGATAAGAGGAGGCCATACGAATTTCATCGTAAACCATGCCAACACAAAGAAGACGATCATCTGGAAAAAGAGCGTCGCGTTTAAATTCACGGTCGTTTCCCTTTTGCTATGTTAAGGTGCTACAACGTGCAACACCTGGAATCCTTTACTGAATTTATGAGGTGTAGAGAAAACACCCTACACCACTTGATTCAGTTCACAAACCATCAAGCGATGGTTAAACCTTATTATTTGCTTAATTAAGCACCAAATGGACTTGCGAAAGCGAATAACATGGCAATACCAACACCGATTAGGAAGGCAGCGTCGATAAGACCAGCTAACAAGAACATTTTGGTTTGTAATGCATTCATCAACTCAGGTTGACGAGCAGAAGCTTCGAGGTATTTACCTCCCATGATAGCAATACCGATGCACGCACCGATAGCACCTAAACCAATAATAAAAGCGCAAGCAAGAGCTACGAAAGCTGATGTGGCCATAACAACTCCTTGTGGTAATGAACCAAAAATTAATAAAAAGATAAAAACTACTTAACGATAACCAGATGATTATCAAATTTAGAGGGTACTCATTCGTTAAAATCAGTACCCCAAACCTATTAGTGCCCCTCGTGAGCTTGACCAATATATACTAAAGTCAGCATCATAAAGATGAACGCTTGAAGCAACACAATCATAATATGGAAAATTGCCCAAATCGAACCAGCCACAATGTGACCGACACCTAATCCAACACTTAACGCATTGAAACCTGTCCATGCACCACCTAATAAGGCGATAAGCATAAATACTAACTCACCTGCAAACATATTACCAAATAACCGCATACCAAGTGAAACAGTTTTGGCACCATATTCAATTAAATTTAAGGCAAAATTTGCTGGTGCTAAAAAAATTGCAGCTATACCATGAGCATGGAAAGGCGCAGTAAACAGTTCTTTGATAAAACCGCCACCACCTTTAACCTTGATACCATAGTAGAAAGAAAGCACAAGAATACATAGAGACATACCTAACGGAATATTTAAATCCGCAGTAGGCAGAATACGATGATAATAAAGAACACCATGATGGTGATGATCACCAGCCCAACCTAACCATGTAAAGATTTGACCTGCCAAATCTACTGGCACTAAGTCAAGAGCATTCATTAGGATAATCCATAAGAACACGGTTAGTGCAAGAGGAGCAACAAAACGGCGAGACTCAGCATTGTGTACAATATTTTTAGCTTGATCGGCTACCATCTCAACAACCATCTCAACACCTGCTTGGAATCGACCTGGTACGCCACTAGTCGCTTTACGAGCAGCAAGATAAAGAAATGTAATAACGATCAAACCCATTAAAATTGACCAAAACAATGAGTCATAGTTAACAATATCAAAGTTTACTACTTGGGTTTGTTTTTCAGCAATATTATTAAAATGCACAAGGTGGTGCTGAATATAATCTTGCTGTGGCGATACACCTGCTGCAGCCATTTGATTTACTCTCCAAAATACTAACTTATTTACACAAGTTAGGTAAGCAACTTTCCAAAGACCACTACTTATAATTTATTAAAAATAAGTAGTAGCACATAACCTTTCATGACTGATATTAATCCAAGTAGCAAAGCAGGCCACACGATTAGACTTCCTGCCAACTTCACAAAAAGTAGAAGCAGAACGATTGTCCCTGCTATTTTGATTGCCTCTGCTATAAAGAGAGCACCTGCTGAAGCGTTTGTATTGGCGAATAACCGTATCAGCATTCGCACAATCACAAAGGTAGAGGGTAATACATAAGCCATCCCTCCCGCAAAAGCAGACAACATCGACATCCACCCTCCAAATAATCCTGCCAAACAAGTAATAATCATTAACAGAATCAATTGGGCGACCAGTATATTCCGTAAACCCTTGGCTGCTTGTATATTCATACGAGCACGCTCTTCTGAACTAAGTGTAACGGTTTCCAATAAACTGGGTCCTATGTTGTAATCTATCAAATATGCCTATTATCCAATACATATAAACTTGCATTTATCATTAACATCTCTGCAAATCTACACGCAATTAGGCTAATTAACATCAATCTCGTCAATTATAGCGTGTTTTATGAATTAAAGTAAATACATGAAAAGGTTTTTACATATTTTTAAAGCTTATATCTAATTCTCTCATACAATAACGCGCTTACTATTTTTTATTTTTGATGTTGCATGAAACACACGATATAGCTAGAATGAAGTAAAAATACTTTTTCGTATTATCATCAAAAGATATTTTTGTAAAAACCCTAATGAAAAAAATCATTTATGGACTAAAAAATTCTACTAAGCAATACTATTACCCATAACGGTAGTTGTTACGCTTGTTTTAAGGCATTACTATGAAAGATATTTTATACCGTATTACACCCATTGACCTAGCTGGACATCTTTTTTCGGTAGAACTCCAAATTCAGCATCCCGATCCTAATGGACAATATTTAAGCCTTCCTACCTGGATTCCCGGTTCATACCTTGTGCGCGATTTCTCTCGTCATATACAACAAGTAAGAGCTAACAATACCCAGCAACCTCTTTCGATAAAAAAACAAGATAACCATACATGGCAAGTCCAACCTAGCTCCTTACCCATTACTATTACATATCTTGTATATGCATGGGATTTATCTGTTCGTGCCGCTCATCTTGATGAAACACACGCATTCTTTAATGGAACCAGTGTATTTCTACAAGTACATGGACAAGAGGATAAGCCTTGCTATGTTGATATTTGCCCTCATCCTCAGAAACAATACTGGAAGGTTTATACCAGTTTACCGGAAGCTAAAAATACAAAACACCACCAATTTGGTCTTTATGTCGCACCTAATTATGACGCACTAATCGATCATCCTGTTGAAATCGGCACACCGACTGTTTTATCTTTTGACGTATGTGGCATACCGCATGAAATGGTCTTTACGGGATTAATTCCCAATATGGATACCGAACGTATAACACATGATATTGCTAAAATCTGTGAATACCAAATTAAATTCTTTGAACCAGAAACCCATCAAGCACCCTTCCTTGATAGCAGTAATCGCTATGTCTTTATGACAATGGTAACAGGTAATGATTATGGTGGCTTAGAACATCGTGCCAGCACAGCCTTAATGGCATCACGTCAAGATTTTCCCGTAATAGGGCAAGAAACAATGAGTGAAGCATATTGCCAATTTCTTGGTTTAGTCAGTCATGAATACTTTCACTCATGGAATGTAAAACGTATCAAACCTCAAGTTTTTGCACCCTACAATTTATCCCAAGCCACACCAACCCATTTACTATGGATTTTTGAGGGATTTACATCTTACTATGATGATCTTATCCTATTTAGAGCAGGACTTATTGATGAGGATCGTTATTTATCTTTAGTTCAAAAAAACATTAACAGTGTCTATTCAGGTACGGGACGATTCAAGCAAAGTGTCGCAGAAAGCTCATTTGATGCATGGACAAAATACTATAAACAAGATGAAAACTCTATCAATAGTATTGTTAGCTATTACACCAAAGGTTCTCTTGTCGCGCTCGGATTAGATTTATTCATTCGACAACATAGTTCTTACTCGCTTGATGATGTCATGCGCTTATTATGGCAAAAATATGGTCGTCATTTCTACCGTCAAACAGCGTCTAAAGGGTTAGGCGAAACAGAATTTATTAATATTATTAAAGAAGCAACAGGTGTCGATACAACAGCTTTTATACAACGTTATGCCTACGGAACAGAAGATATTCCTTTAGCAGAATTATGCTTACCTCATGGGATTCTTTTATCTGCCGAGGAAAGTGATAAGCCCTCTCTCCATATTCGGACAAAAACACAGCATAATTATTGCCAAATTAGCCAAGTATTTGAAGGTGGTTCTGCCCATCAAGGAGGACTTTCTGCTGGTGATATATTAGTCGCGATAGATGGGATTCGTGTAGATGATAAAAATCTCGATATATTATTAAATCGTTATCGTATTCATGATACTGTAGAAATTTATGTTTTCCGTAGAGACGAACTTAGAAAGTTTAATATTAAACTATTAGCGGCATTAACAAGCTATACCCTTAAACGTATTCCTTAGTACATTATCGTATTTACTATCCCTACAGAAGACCAATACATATTCTATTGGTCTTCTATCTTATTAGCAAAAAATTATCAACTCAACTCATAGCATCCATAAAAATATTGAATTCAAACACTATAGCCACGATTGTGTTAAAGCAGTTAAAGCAGTTAAAGCACCAATACAAACTTTCTATAAGAGAAGAAAAGTATCAGTTCATCCCTGTCATTTTATCTCCCTACTTTTAGTTTAAATAATAATTGTTTATATCTCACCTATTTTATTTTTTTGTATTTTCTAAAGTAAAACACTATTTTAAGATGATTTTGAGCATACTTTACAATGTGGGTTTTTATTAATTTTCAAGTATTGCCACTGGCTTGTTTTAGCCTTAAACATGGCTAATTGCCCAACCAAACTCTCTCCAGCACCTATTAATAACTTAATTGCTTCTAATGCCTGCATACTCCCCATAACACCAAGCAAGGGAGAAACAACCCCTAATGTAGCACAATTATCGGGATTAAGATTATCATCAGGATCAAATAAACAGGCATAGCAAGGACTACTTTGTTGTCGAAAATCAAAGCTAGTTACCATACCTTCCCATCGAATAGCTGCTGCTGCTATCAAAGGAATATGAGCATTAAAACATAAGCGATTCAATACTTGTCGAGTATCATAATTATCACTACAATCCAATACCATATCAACGGTTTGCAACAAGACTTGCGCCCTTTCTTCCGTCATTCTTTCTGCAATAGTCTGTATTTGAATATCAGGATTTAATGCGTTAAGCCGGTGAGAAGCAGAATCCACTTTCATCAAACCTAAACTATTAGTTTGATGAATAATCTGTCGCTGTAAATTACTTAATTCAACCTTATCATCATCTGCTAGTATTAATGTACCTACACCCGCAGCAGCCAAATACATAGCGGCAGGAGAACCAAGTCCTCCCATACCGACAATTAATACCTTACTGCTAGCAAGTTTTTCTTGTCCCTCAAAGCCAAACTCTTCTAACATGATATGGCGTGCATATCGCAGTAATTGACTATCATTCATTTTGGTTCTAGCACCCTTACCTTATCCAAGGCTTTATCCAATGTAGGAGTATTCATATCGGATGGATACTGCTTCGATAAAGGAACAATTGTTTCACTATTGATATTTATTGCTTCTAGAGGCATAGACAAGTTAGGAATAATGGGGGTATGATAAGCGGTATTATCTTTCCCCTTTTGGAAAGTTGATTGCCCTTCTCTTATGTTGGGTTGATTTTTTTCCTTTTTATCTTGTGTAGGCAATACTTCTTTAGCCGTTATGGACGATGCATCTTTATCAATAGACAATGTTGTACTTTTTTCCTTTAAAGGCGCTCCCCCGCTATTAACAGGCTTACCTTTAAGGTGATTAATAGCTTGTTGTAACTGAAAATCACTATCTGAACCAAATTCAATAAGTTGATCAGAAATTTCTGTTTTAACCGATTTATTATCAGCCGTTTGTTCTTCTTCTGCAACTGTATCATTACTCAAGTGATCCTCTAAATCTACCTCTCGAGGAAAACTAAATAAATCCCCTTTTTCTGTATCCGTAACCACAATATCAGGGGTAATGCCCATCGCCTGAATAGAACGACCATTTGGCGTGTAATATCGTGCAGTCGTAATCTTAATGCCTGTCTCATTATCAATCGGCATAACGACTTGTACAGAACCTTTACCAAAACTCTTATTTCCCATAATGGTTGCACGTTTAAAGTCTTGTAAAGCACCTGCTACAATTTCAGAGGCAGAAGCAGATCCTACATTAATCAATACAACCATCGGTACAGATTTTAGCCAAGCAGGTAGATTTTTAAGATAGGTATCCGTCTGTAGGATATTATCTGGCATATAATGAGAAAACTCTTCAACCACTTGATGACGTGCTTTAGTTGAAACAATCACTCCCTTATTAGGGTTACTAAAAACTTGCACTACACCAACTGATGTATTTAATAGCCCACCAGGGTTATTACGAAGATCTAAAATAATTCCTCGCGGAGTTCCCTTAATTGCCTTAATTTGTTTTACCAAATCATCAACAGTATTCAATTGGAATTGCGTCAAGCGAAAATAGGCAATATCTCCGATCATCTTACTACGAACACTTTTTACTTTAATAAGCTCTCGTATCATATTCACATCAATATTTTCTTTTTTACGTCTTATCGTTAGCGTAATTTTAGTCCCAGGATCTCCACGTAAGAACTTAACCATTTCACGCAAGCTCTTATCTTTCATACTAGTGCCATTGACTTTGACGATTAAATCCCCCGGTAAAATACCTGCTTTTGCCGCTGGGGTATCTTCAATAGGTGAAATAATTTTAAAATATCCACCTTCTTCATTACCAATTTCGATCCCTAAACCACCAAACTCTCCCTCTGTTTCTTCTTGTAAATCAATCATATCTTCTTTATTAAGATAGTTTGAATGAGGGTCAAGTTTTCGTAACATCCCCTCAATCGCATCATCAATTAATTGCTGATCACTGACGGGCTCTACATACTGATTTTTAACTAATGCATAGGCTCTGGCAAATCGCCGTAACTCTTCATAAGTAGGAGGCTCATCCTCTTGATTATTTAAGGTTGAGGCTACTTGTTGAGGGACTTGTGTACTATCAATCTCTTCTTTTGCCCATATCGTATGTGTTGTTATACAGTAGAAGAAAATACTTAACCAAAAAATCCTTTTTTTCATCCAATACCCCCTTACTTCGCCAACCACTGCAATGGATCAACAGGACGACTTCCCTGACGAATTTCAAAGTATAAAGCAGGTTCAACCTGTCCCCCTGTAGAGCCTGCTCTAGCAATTGTCTGCCCTACTCGCACATTATCACCTACACCATAAGACAGACTTTGGTTATAACCATAGACACTTAACATATCCTGACCATGATCAACAATAATTAAATTACCAAAACCACGCACCCAACTTGCAAAAACCACTTGCCCTGAAGCAATGGCTTTTACCGCAGCACCGGCTGATGATTCAATTAAAATCCCATTCCAAGCACTTCCCATATCTGGCCGTGTTTGCCCAAAACGTCCTAATAATCGCCCTCGCAATGGCCAAGGCGCTCCTTTCTTTAACCCAGCACTAATATCAGTGCTTGCCGCCGCACTTGCTAATTTTTCATCCTCTTTTGCTTTTTGTAATAGCCGTTGAGATTCTCTCGCTTTTTCTTGTGCCATTTTCGCTTTAGCACGTTCAATCTCTGCATCTTCTGCTTGCTGACGTGCATTATCTAATGATAATTTTGTCAGCTCTTGATAAGACAACGCTTGTTGTAGTCGCCCTCTTGCCTGCTTTTGTTCAACAGGATTGACAGCCCTATTCACTGCCATCTCTGCTTTCTGCACTCGCTCTATCGCACGTCTTTGCTCTTCAATAGCTTGTAATTGAGATTGACGAGCTTTCTCACGCAGGGCTTTTGCTTTTTCGGCTTGTTCTTGTGCCGCTTTTGCTTGTGCTAATGCTTTTTCAGCTTGACGCTTACGCTCTTCTGCCATTGCTTTACGACGGGCTTCTGCTTGCTTTTGCCGCTCTATCTCTGCACGACGTAATGCTTCTCGTTGCTGACGAATATTTTTTTCAATTTGAGTAATTAATTGATTTAAACGAGCATCATCTTCTTTAAGCGTGCTAGCTTTTTGTCGTCTTTGCTTAATATCACCCTCAATTTTGGCTAATTTTTGGTGATAGCTTTTTTGTTCTTTCTCTAAATCTGATTTTGCTTGCTTTGCCTCTTTTGTTAGCTTGGTTAAATGTTTCTGACGTTCCTGTGCCTTCTTGCGGACCTGAGCTAGTCTATCAACCTCTTTATTTAGGGTTGCAACTGTTCTTGTTCTCGCTTTAGATACATAACCAAGATAACTTAAATCTCGACTGATCTTCTGCACATCCTGCCCAGACAACAAAGCTGACCAAGGGGATAAATCATTCGTATATTGTAAATACAGCTGTTCAGATAATTCTTCTTGAACACTTTGCAAAACTTGTTGTTGTGTTTTTTCTTCTTGACGAATATCAACCAAATCATCTTTAGCCGCTTGTTCCTGGTCTAATAAACGATCTAGCTTACGCTCCATAGTCGAAAGCGTACTTTCAGCTTCGCGTAAATCACTCAATACATCTCTGCGGTTTGACTCTTGTGCATTAATCTGCTTATTTAACTGCTCAATTTGTGTTTGCAAGGCTTTTCGTTGTTTTTCTACCTGTGCTTGCTGTTCACTTAAACGAGAAATTGACTGTGCTTGCACTGGCACAGTCAATACCCATAAACACAATAAAAAAAGTTTATTCTTCACCGCTATATCTTTACTGTTTTGCTTTACCTTGAGCTGCTACTGCGGCTAATGCTGCCGCAATCGCCTCTTGATCACCTAAATAATAGTGGCGAATAGGTTTAAGATTTTCATCTAATTCATAAACCAAAGGTTGCCCTGTTGGAATATTCAGTTTAAGAATATCTTCTTCTGTCATATCCTCAAGATACTTGATTAATGCACGTAAACTATTACCATGTGCGGTAATAAGAACGCGTTTACCTGCTTTAATATCAGGCACAATTGACTCTTCCCACACAGGAATCACACGCGCGACCGTATCTTTAAGGCATTCTGTTGCGGGCAATTCTTCTGGTTTTAACGCCGCATAACGAGGATCAAAACGAGGATGGCGCTCATCGTCTAATGATAATGGATTAGGCGCAATGGAATATGCACGTCGCCAAATTAAAACCTGCTCTTCACCATACTGAGCTGCTGTTTCTGATTTATTTAACCCTTGTAATGCCCCATAATGACGCTCATTAAGACGCCAGCTTTTAACCACTGGTAGATACATAGCATCCATTGCATCAAGTGCCGTCCAGAGGGTACGAATAGCACGCTTTAATACAGAAACATACGCTATATCAAATTGATAGCCTTCTGCTTTTAATAATTTCCCTGCTTCCCACGCTTGCTGACGGCCTGTTTCAGTAATATCAACATCTGCCCAGCCCGTAAAGCGATTTTCAAGATTCCATTGGCTTTCGCCATGACGCATAAGTACGATTTTATACATTTAAACACCACAGATAATTAAAACAATTTTTCTTATATTTTAGCGAACTCTTATCCATAAGTCTTTAGCTCATTTATAATCTCTAAATTAAGTTTTAAAAACACGATTAAAATAGGACCTATTGTGGATTTTTTATTTTACCAAAACACGATTTATTTCTTAATTTTTGCAGTGATTTCAGGGGGAATTCTCTTAGCAACAAGCAAACGTTCCCAAGCAGGATCGGGCGCATTAAGTGCCAAAGAGGCTATTCAATTAAGCAATACTGAACACGCACAATTTATTGATATTCGTTCACCAGAGGACTTTAAAAAAGCCTCTATACCCCAATCTAAAAACTTTCCAAAGGAAAGCATTGAAGACAGAATAAATGCTTTACCTAAAAAGCCATTAATTTTGGTTGGTGAAGATGGACGCACCGCTCAACAAACCGCACAATTACTCAAGAAAAAGAATATTGAACAAGTATTCTGGATTCAAGATGGATTAGCGGCTTGGCGTTCCGAAGGACTTCCCCTTAAAAGTAGTAAATCTTAATACAACTATGATATAGAGAGTATATCCATTTAATTTTTCTTATTTAACCAATTATTTTATATTTAAAGGAAAGATCATGAGCAAAGTAACCATGTATTATAAAGTTACATGCCCTTACTGTATTCGCGCAGAAAAGCTACTAAGAGAACGTGGCGTTACTGATCTTGAAAAGATTAGCGTTGATACTAACCGTGAAGCACGAGCAGAGATGATTGAACGATCAGGTGGACGTACCACTGTACCTCAAATCTTTATTAATGGTGTTCATGTGGGGGGATGTGATGATCTTCATGCACTAGATGCCCAAGGTAAATTAGTACCAATGCTCGAAGCATAAGCTATTTAAATTCATATTAAGTGGATATTTTTATCTATAAATAACATTCACTTAATTTATTATTGACTACTGACAAAAGGAAACGAAATGTCTGAAGAAACAAAAGCCGCTCCTGAAGCTGAACAACAGCCTTCATTTTCACTACAACGTGTTTATTTGAAAGACGTTTCACTAGAAATGCCTCACGCTCCCCAGATTTTTCTAGAGCAAGAAGCACCTCAAGTTGAAATATCATTAAATGTTGGTGCTCAACGTTTAGCAGAAATTGTTTATGAATCTTCTGTACGTGCAACCGTAACAACCAAAATTGGTGATAAAGTGGTTTACCTTATCGAAGCCACTCAAGCAGGTATTTTTGAAGTAGCTAACTTCCCAGAAGATCAAGTTGATCCGCTACTTGGTATTGTTTGCCCTTCTATGTTATTCCCTTATCTTCGTGCTAATATTGCCGATTTAATCAATCGTGCTAGCTTACCTCCATTACACTTAGCAGAGGTAAACTTCCAAGCACTGTATGAGCAAAATCTACAAGCAGCACAAGAAGAAACGAAACAATAATATGACTGTCGCCACACCACCCTTACGAACACTCGTGATCGGTGCAGGTAGCTGGGGCACCGCTCTTGCTACCGCGGCGACTCATAATAGTCATAGTCTTTTGTTTTGTCGTCATCCTGATCAAGCTTTAACCATAGAAAAGCATCACTATAACCCTCGTTATCTTAGTGATCTTTTACTCCCCCTTACGTTACATGCCACCAGTGATATTTCTGTAGCAATCCATCATTTACAACAAGCCCCTCAACAATCATTAATTATTCTAGGTGTCCCTGTTATCGCTATGAGAGAAACCTGTCAACAATGGTTTACTCTATTACAACAAGCACAACTAGAACACATTCCCATTATTTGGACATGTAAGGGATTTGAACAATCTACAGGGGCTTTGCCTCATGAGATTATCCATCAAGTTAGCCATTTTCCACATACAGGTGTTTTATCTGGCCCATCTTTTGCCAAGGAAGTGGTTCAACATTTACCCGTTGCACTCACTGTAGCAAGCCATAGCTATCTAGTACAACAGCGGACAACAGATATTCTACATAATTCTTTTTGTCGTATTTATCATAGTCAAGATATTATAGGGGTCGAAGTCGGTGGCGCACTCAAAAATATTATTGCTATTGCCTGTGGTATAGCCGATGGTTTACAACTAGGTAATAATGCAAGAGCAGCACTCATTACCCGTGGTTTAGTTGAAATTACTCGTTTAGGCTCTGCTATGGGAGGAGAGCCTTCTACCTTTACAGGACTAACAGGGCTGGGGGATTTAGTATTAACAGCAACTGGCGATTTATCTCGAAACCGTCAAGTAGGGTTAGCTATTGCTCAAGGTAAAACACTTCAAACCATTATGGATTCAGGGATTACCGCAGAAGGGGTTCGCTGTGCGAGGGATACTTTAGCACGCGCAACACATTTAGGCATTGAAATGCCTATCACACAAGCGATTTGTCGTGTTTTATTTGAAGCCATGCCACCTAAAGAGGCTGTGCAACAGTTATTAATGCGAGAAGCTAAGCAGGAAAATATATCAAAGGGCTAAGAAAATTTTACTAATCCTCTTATCCCCCTATTCATTTTCCCCATGATGCAATTTTTCTTGAGACTCCTCTTTCACTAATAAACGATCAATCCGATGTTTATCCATATCCATTACTTCAATATAAAAGTTTTGCCATGTAAAACTTTCCGCCTCTTTAGGAATATGTCCTAGCTGATACATCACAAAACCAGCCAACGTATGATAATGTTCTAACGCTTCATCAGGGAAAGATAATTTCATATTAAATACCTCTCTGAATCGATCTAAAGACATTGCCCCATCAATCAACCAAGAACCATCTTTGCGTTGAATAGCATCTGAATGCTGATCCTCATTGATAGGAATACTATTGCCCACCAATACTTTCAGAATATCCCTTAATGTTACAACCCCCTCTACCTCGCCATATTCATTAACAACAATAGCAATTTCAGAACGATTTTGTTGTAAAGACTCTAGTAAGTCCATAGCACTAATCGTTTCTGGCACAAAACGCACCTGTTTCATAACCGCCCGAATATTCGTTGTCTCACCACGAATTTGCTGCTCAAACAAACTCCCTGCATCAACAATACCAAGAATATTATCTAATTCATTTTCAACAACAGGAAAGCGTGAATACGGGCTATCTGCAATAATATTTAAGGTTTCCTCTAACGGTGCATTAATATCAATATAATGCACTTCACTTCTAGGTGTCATAATTGTTGCAATATGCTTATCATCTAAACTTAATGCACGCGCAACAATCTCATGCTCTGTTTTCTCAAATAAACCAGCTGTTGCCCCTTCGTTGAGAATACCACTAATATCCTCTTCCGTCAGTGTATCACCTTTATCCCCAGACATGCCCAAAAGACGTAAGATAAAATCTGTACTAATCGAAAGAATAAACACAAAAGGGGATACCAAACGCGATAATACCGTCATAGGAATAGCAATAAACATTGCAACACGTTCAGGATAATGCATGGCAATACGCTTAGGAACTAGCTCCCCAAAAATCAAAGAGGCAAAAGTAATTCCTATCACAACAAGTCCCAAGGCAATTTGATAGGAAAACGTACCAAATACAGGCACTAATACAGGCTCTAAACGAGAAACTAATGCTGCCTCACCAAAAGCACCATTAAAAATGCCAATTAAGGTGATCCCTATTTGTACTGTTGATAAGAAACGGCTTGGCACATCAGCAAGATTTAACGCAGCTTTAGCTGCCTTACTCCCCTCATCCGCTAATTTTTGTAATCGTAATCGCTTGGAAGACACAACAGCAATTTCTGACATAGCAAATAAGCCATTGACAAAAATTAAACAGAAGATAATCAGTAAATCTAACATAATCTATTTCACATTTCCAAATCGTACAGGATGGCGAATCAACCCTTCTTGTGCCGTTGAAGCAACTAACACACCTTGCTGATTATAAATACGCCCAAATGTCAACCCTCTCGCACTACCCGCATTTGATGATTCCATAACATAGACATGCCATTCATTCATATTAATAGGGCGATGAAACCAAATAGCATGATCAAGGCTGGCTAATTGTGCATGAGGATCAAAACTACTTTGATGATGAGGAAATAAACTCGTAAACATAAAATAAGCATCACTCACATAAGCTAAAGCAGCTTTATGAATCAAACTATTTGTCCCTTCAATATGACCATCTGCTTTAAACCAATAATATGTTTTCGCAGGGAAATCTCCACCTTTTAAATAGCGTTCAGGGTGAGCCAAACGAATTTCTATAGGGCTACCATCTACTAAATAACGCTTAACTACTGATGGGGGAAGTTTATCAGCAAGTTGTTCCACTAATTGCCGCTCACTAATAAAGTTCTCAGGGCCTTTAATATCATCAGGCATAGCATCATAATGTTCAAATCCCTCTTCTTCAATATGATAGCTCGCATCCATTGTAAAAATATGACGATTATGTTGATAAGCCGCCACACGACGGTTAGAAAAAGAGCCACCATCTCTCACACGCTCTACTTCAAAGCGAATCGGAATATTCACATCGCCTGGACGGATAAAGTACGCATGTAAAGAATGAATATCTCGCTCAGGAACAACTGTTAATGAAGATGCCATTAAGGCTTGCCCTAAAACTTGCCCACCAAAGATACGCCCAGATCTTAAAATATCCAGACTTTCTCCCAAGTAAATATCTGTAGTAACGGGTTCTAGGGATAATTGCTTGATCATTGTCTCAAGTGCTTTTGTCATTTCTACTATCATTCAAATAAATAAAGATGCTATTGATTTTAACCTAGATTAATATATGAGAAAGGTTTATTCTTATTGATATAATATATTCATTATCACTAAAGAGATAGAAAAGAGTAGATAATAAAGTAAGTTTCTTAAACCTAGTAAAAACGACCACACTCAATTATTTTTGCTACAATCGTTAGTTACTATTACTCACTTAAATTATCTCGTAGAAAGTAATTCTCTAAGGTGTATAATTACCACATATACCATCTAAATTTAACTTAGCATGACAAAAGAGTGATGGATGTTTTACTCGTCTTTTTTCTCTTTTCAAGGCTTTTTCTATTTTTACGACTATTTACGCTTTGACTGGTTTTTTTACACTATTCCATGTATATTGTCAGCCATTAGCCTCTGTAGGAATATAAGTAATCCATGAACGCGCTTGATTTCCATTTCGTTAATCGTATCCGTTATCAATCACAAAAACTTGGCAAAAAAACAGCTTTACGGTATCATAAAGATAATCAATGGCATGATATATCTTGGACAGATTTTCAAACACAAATAGATACTTTATCGCTTGCACTATTAGCAAATCATATTGATGTTCAAGACAAAATCGGTATTTTTGCCAATAATATGCCACAATGGACTATCGCTGATTTTGCCAGCTTACAAATCCGTGCAGTTACCGTTCCCATTTACGCGACCAATACCGCACAACAGGCACAATTTATTATTCATGATGCGGATATTAAAATCCTCTTTATTGGCGATCAAACACAATGGGATCATATTATTACTATTCTTGATCAATGCCCTCAACTCCAAAGAATAGTTGCCATGAAGGACAGCATTCAGCTAAAAGATTGCCCTATTGGTATCCATTGGTCAGACTTTTTAGCGGAAAGTACACAAGCCAACCCACTTACCCTAACACAACGCCTTGATAGCAAACAAATGGATGACCTCTTCACCTTAATTTATACCTCAGGGACAACGGGCGAACCTAAAGGAGTTATGCTAGATTACGCTAATCTTGGACATCAATTACGCGTTCATGAGCAAACGATTGATTTGCGAGAAGATGATCTTTCTCTCTCTTTTCTTCCCTTTTCTCATATTTTTGAACGGGGTTGGTTAGCCGTTATGATACATTCGGGTATTACAAACTGCTATTTAGAAGATACTAATCAAGTTAGATACGCACTCACCGAGCTTCGTCCTACTTTAATGTGTGCTGTACCACGTTTATATGAAAAAATTTATACCGCCGTATTAGATAAGGTGCAACAAACCTCTCTCTTTAAGCGAGGGTTATTCTTTTGGGCGATTAATGTAGGTAAAAAGCGACTCTTACGCCAAGCCCAGCAAAAAACCATTTCACCCTTACTTTCCCTACAATATGCGATCGCCGATAAACTTGTTTTATCCAAATTACGATCTCTTTTAGGAGGAAGAATCCGTATTATGCCAAGTGGTGGTGCTCGATTAGAACCTGAAATTGCTCTCTTTTTTCACAGTATAGGCATTAATATTAAGTCGGGCTATGGAATGACCGAAACAACCGCCAGTATTTCTTGTTGGAAAGATGGAGAAACGCACTTTGACTCTATTGGTAAGTTATTTCCTGAAGTAGAGGTTCGCATTGGAGAAGAGGATGAGATTCTTGTCCGTGGCAATATCGTCATGCGTGGTTATTATAAAAACCCTGAAGCGACAGCAGCGGCATTTACCACAGACGGTTTTTTTAAAACAGGAGATGCCGGTAAACTAGATAGCGAAGGCAATCTCTACATGACTGACCGTATTAAAGAACTCATGAAAACCTCTACGGGTAAATACATTGCTCCTCAACGTATAGAAAATCTTATTTGTAAAGATAAGTTTATTGAGCAAATTGCTATTATTGCTGATGCTAAAAAATACGTATCAGCTCTAGTTGTTCCTTGTTTTGAAGCCCTAGAAGACTATGCAAAACAAGTCAATATTCATTATCAAACACGCCTTGATTTAATCAAAAATACAGAGATACTCAAACTTATTGAGCAACGTATTCAACAGCATCAAAAAGAACTAGCATCTTTTGAGCAAATCAAAAAATTCACCCTATTACCCCAAGCCTTTTCAACCGCATTAAATGAAATTACCCCTACCCTTAAATTAAAACGTAAGGTCATTCTAGAACGATACAAAACACAAATTGATGCAATGTATCGTTCATAACTGAATAAACTTATCTATCCATATAAAATCGTTAGAGATTGGAGAAAATATGCTAGCTGAGAATTTTAACCGCATCACACAACAATTAGCACAAGCCTGTATTAACGCAGGAAGAGATCCGCAATCTGTGTCATTATTACCTGTTAGCAAGACTTTTCCTTCCTCTATTATTGAGCAAGCGATTGCACTCGGTTATCAACGGTTTGGTGAAAATAAAGCACAAGAACTCAAACAAAAGGCAATCGAGCTTCAACAATATCCTCTTTCATGGGTTATTATCGGCCATCTTCAAACCAATAAAGCCAAAGAGGTTGCTAGATATGCCAGTGAAATTCAATCTTTAGATCGTTTAGATTTAGCCATTGCCCTAGATAAACGCTTACAACAAGAGGGTCGAGTCTTAGACGCCTTGATTCAAGTAAAAACAAGTACAGAAGAAAGTAAAAGTGGGATAAATCCAGAGGAAGTACCCATATTCCTTGAGCAACTAAAGTCTTTTGATACCCTACATATTAAAGGCTTTATGACCATTGCCGAAAATAGCAATAACCCTGATATTGTTCGTGCTTGCTTTCGCCAAACAAGTGAACTGGCAGAAAAAATGCGTCAAAAAACAGGGCTTCCTTTACCTGTTTTATCGATGGGTATGAGTGGTGATTATGCTCTTGCTATTAAAGAGGGTGCAACAGAAGTACGAATAGGTAGTGCTATTTTTGGTGCAAGAGATTATACGACAAAGTAATAACAAAACATATTCTTAATATTCTTCAATAGCCACACTGGTATCGAATTTGCTGCAATGAGTCGAAAAAAAGGTACGAATATTACGCACATGATGCATACTTGTAAATAATCGACTGACCAAATCATGATAAGCATTCATATGAGGTACTTGCATAAAAACAATAAAATCAGGCCCACTAGAGACACGGTAACATTGTTTAATCGCCTCTTCTTTGACCAATAAAGCCTCAAATGTGTTAAAGACTTCAGCTGATTGTTGTGTTAAATTAATTTCAACAATAGCTGTTAAACGAGGGGAAAGTTTATCACTATCTAATAAAGCCACTCGCTTTTTAATAATCCCCATCTGTTCCAAAGAACGCACTCTTCTTAAACAGGTAGGAGCAGAAGCAAATACCTTTTCTGCTAATTCTTGATTCGTTAAAGAAGCATCTCTTTGCAACTGTTCTAATATACGTCTATCTAAATCATCTAATGTCACCATTGTATTTTCTCTCTATCAGCTATGAAATATTTACTAAGTATTTATTTTTATATAGGGCATGGACTCCCCAAAAACCACTTCTATTAACTTTTATTATTAGAAAGTTCATCTATTAAAATAAGAAATAATCTTTCATAAAATATAAATATTATGTATTAATATTCCATTATATTATACAATGAAATAAATTAAAATAATTTAATTAAAAAATAAAATTAAATTTCTTATTTTTATAGCATAATAGGCATATCTATTTTTTGGAGAACACCATGTGTGGAATTGTTGGTGCTGTAGCACAAAGAGATATTACCCCAGTTTTAGTAGAAGGCTTACGTCGTTTAGAGTATCGAGGTTATGACTCTTGCGGTGTTGCAGTATATATGGATGGAGAATTACGCCGTACTCGTAGCACCCACCGTGTCGCCGAACTTGATGAACAAGTCAAAAAAGATCATATCCAAGGCTTTACAGGCATTGCCCATACCCGTTGGGCAACACATGGTGCACCAGCTACTTATAATGCACACCCCCATTTTTCAGGGCAAGACAAAGGCTCACCTCGTATTGGACTTGTTCATAACGGCATTATTGAAAACTACGAAGAACTACGAGCAGAACTAACCGCTCAAGGCTTTGTTTTTGAAAGTCAAACCGATACCGAAGTCATTGCTCATTTAATCAACCATCTATACAACGGCGACTTATTTGATACAGTACAACAAGCGGTTTCTCGCTTAACAGGTGCTTATGCCTTTGCTGTACTTTGCCGTGATGAACCTCACCGTATTATTTGTGCTCGTCAAGGTTCTCCTCTCGTCATTGGGATTGGTCAACATGAGAATTTTCTTGCTTCAGATGCTCTTGCCTTAGCAGGCACAACGGATCAAATTATTTATTTGGAAGATGGCGATATTGCTGATTTACAAGTCTCTAATGTCTGGATTGTTGATAGTCAATTACAAGCTGTTGAACGCAAAGTACATACCGTTACTGCCTATACCGCTGCCGCAGATTTAGGGCCGTATCGTCACTATATGCAAAAAGAAATCTTTGAGCAACCACGTGCAATTGCCGATACTTTACAAGATGTAGATGATATCGTACCTGCTTTATTTGGTGAAGAAGCCAATACTATGTTCAAACATATTGATAATATACTGATCCTTGCTTGCGGTACTTCTTATTATGCAGGAATGACTGCCCGTTACTGGATAGAGTCAATGGCAAAAATACCTGTTAATGTTGAAATCGCCAGCGAATACCGCTATCGTGATAGCGTACCTAACCCTAAAACACTGGTTATCACCATTTCCCAATCAGGTGAAACGGCTGATACCTTAGCCGCCTTAAAACACGCTCATCAGCTAGGCATGGAAAATACCCTCACTATTTGTAATGTCGCCAGTAGTGCTATGGTACGCGAATGTAAGCTCAACTATATTACAAGAGCAGGTGTTGAGGTGGGTGTTGCTTCTACCAAAGCCTTTACAACACAGCTCGTTGCCTTATTCATGCTTTCAGTGTGCTTAGCTAAAGTTAAAGGTTATCTCTCTGTAGAGCAAGAAGACAGTTACCTCAAACAATTACGACATCTACCCTCTGCTATTACCGCAACACTTGCCTTAGAACCACAGATTATGGCATGGGCAGATCGCTTTGTCCCTAAAGAAAATGTGCTCTTTCTTGGTAGGGGGATGCACTATCCTATTGCCTTAGAAGGCGCATTAAAACTCAAAGAAATCAGTTATATTCATGCCGAAGCATACCCTGCAGGAGAGCTAAAACATGGTCCACTCGCTCTTGTTACAGAAGCGATGCCTGTTGTTATCATTGCCCCTAATGATGAGCTTTTAGAAAAACTTAAATCAAATATGCAGGAAGTTGCTGCACGAGGCGGTGAACTTTACGTCTTTGCCGATACAGATACCCAAATGACCAATAGTAAGGGCATACACGTTATCCGTATGCCTGAGCATTATGGTAAATTATCCCCTATTCTACACACTATCACACTACAATTATTGGCTTATCACACTGCTGTTTCTCGAGGAACTGATGTTGATAAACCGCGTAATTTAGCCAAAAGCGTTACAGTAGAATAAGGCTTTACTGCCCTAGCACTAACCCTAAAGCCTAACTTATTTACTTGTCAAGTAAATGACTTAGGCTTACTATATTATGGTAGAGACAACTATTCATGGAGCTTACTTATGTCAGCAGATACCAATCAATCTATTATTCAATCCGATATTCATCATGTTTTTCACTCTTGGTCAGTGCAAAACCAACTCAACCCCTTAGCGTTCAAAACAGGTAAAGGTTGCGTACTCATTGATTATGACGGTAAAGAATATTTAGATTTCAGTAGCCAACTCGTCAATACCAATGTAGGGCATCAACACCCCAAAGTCATTGAAGGTATTATCCAACAAGCACAAGAACTATGTACTATTTCCCCTGCTCATGCTAATAAAGCGCGTGGATTAGCCGCACAAAAGATTCTAGAAGTTGCGCCCAAGGGGTTTAAGAAAATCTTTTTTACGAATGCTGGAGCCGATGCTATTGAAAATGCTATCCGCATGGCACGCTTATTTACAGGAAGACGTAAGGTTTTATCTGCCTATCGTTCTTATCATGGCAATACAGGTGCCGCTATTAGTGCAACAGGCGATACTCGCCGCTTTAATAATGAATATGCACAGGATCATGTCCATTTCTTTGGACCTTATCTCTATCGTTCAGAATTTTGGTCATCTACTGAACAAGAAGAATGCGAAAGAGCATTACACCATTTACGTCGTATCGTAGAATGTGAAAACCCTGCTAATATTGCCTGCATTCTACTTGAAAGCATTCCTGGAACAGCGGGTGTTTTTGTACCCCCCAAAGGCTATGTACAAGGCGTTCGTCAATTATGTGATGAATTTGGTATTATGCTCATTCTTGACGAAGTGATGGTTGGCTTTGGTCGTACAGGTAAATGGTTTGCACAAGAACACTATGAAGGCGTAACACCTGATTTGATCACTTTTGCAAAAGGTGTCAATTCTGGTTATATTCCCGTAGGTGGTGTGATTATTTCTGATGCCATTAGTCAATATTTTGATGATAAATATTTCCCCGGTGGTTTGACTTACTCAGGACATCCTCTTGCTATGGCATCTATTGTAGCGAATATCACTGCCATGCAAGAAGAAAAAATGGTAGAAAATGCCGAAAAAATGGGTGAAATCCTAGCTACAGGCTTAAAAACATTGGCACAAAAACACGCTATTATTGGTGAAGTTCGTGGCATTGGTTTATTCTGGGCGATTGAGTTAGTGAGCAACCCAGAACAAAAAACTAAATTCACCTTAGCAGAAATGAATAAGGTAAAACAACTCTGTCTTGATAATGGTTTACTACCCTTTATCGCAGAAAATCGTATCCATGTTGCTCCACCACTTATCGTAACAGAAGCACAAATTCATCAGGCATTGGCTATTTATGATACCGTTCTTAGCCAAATGGCATAATTTATGATCAATTTAAAAGGTAGGAAATACACTTTCTTACCTTTTTTCTCTTTCATATACACCATTTCTTAGTATGGGAGAGATAGCCGCTAAAAAGAATAGTAAATCTACATATTTTTACCTAAGTAACACCTATTTTTTATCAATCAATGACTTTTTAAAAAGTATAATTGCTTATCTTATACGCAGTACATAGCTATAACAACAATACTTATTTTTATATTAAGTAGAATAGTGATTAGAATATATTTTCTTATAAAGGACACCTTATGCTAAAAAGCCTTCCTACACTAGAAACTGCACTAGCACACCGCTCTATCCGCCGTTTTAAAAATGAAGCCATTCCTGCTGATGTTTTAGCCGCTATTATTCAAGCGGGACAAATGGCTTCTACCTCTAGCTATATGCAAAACGTCAGTATTATTCGTGTAACAGATATAGAAAAACGCAAAAAAATTCGTCAAATCTGTGCCAATGCCTACCAAGGTAAAATGGGACATGCTTATGTTGAGCATTGTGCAGAATTTCTTGTATTTTGCTTAGATGCTAAACGCCATCTTCAACTTGCGCCTGATGCACAAGTGGACTGGACAGAAGTGCTACTTATCGGTGCAATTGATACAGGAATTTTGGCACAAAATGTATTATTAACAGCCGAATCACTCGGTTTAGGCGGTGTTTATATTGGTAGCCTTCGTAATGATATACAAGGTGTGGCGGATATTCTTTCTATTCCTCAAGGAGTTGTTCCTTTATTCGGTATGTGCCTAGGCTATCCCGACCAAGAAACCAACCAACGTCCTCGCTTACCGGCTAATGTTATTGTTTCTGAAAATACCTATCAAGCCGCACCAGAAGAAGCACTAAAAACATATGATGATGTTGTTAAAACATACTACAAAGAGCGTAGTAATTTAGACCTCAGTTGGAGCGATCAGATTCGTAATAATCTTTGTACAGAAGTACGTCCTGGTATTCTACCTTTCCTACAAAAGCAAGGGTTTGCCAAGCGTTAAAAATATTAATAAACCTTATCTAAAAAGATAACTTATTGATGATAAAGCGTAAATAATACACCCTATCTCAAAATGAATATAAGCGAGTAAAATAATACTTACTCGCTTATTTATTTTTGATGATACGGATGACTCTCTTAATAACTTGCTTTCAAAAGAAAAGGGCTGAATTAGCCATACCAATATCAACCCTTTATCAATCCTTATTCCTTACACATATTATCCAGAACAACTAAAAAGGGTTGAGGAAGCATCGCTCTTATTTTATCTTCAATTTCTTCTGGAATTTGCTGATAGTAGGCTTCTGCAATTGACCCTGTAATCGCTGCAAGCGTATCACTATCTCCACCTAAAGAAACAGCAAGACGAATAGCATGTTCAAAGTCATCACTTTCTAAAAATGCCACTATCGCTTGTGGTACAGTATCTTGGCAGCTTTCATTAAACACATAGGTAGGACGAATGTCATCACACGTCTGTGATAAGTTATAGCCAAAAGTTTGTTCAATATATGTTTTGATTCTAGCTTTATCTTTTGTTGTTCTCGCTAGAAAGATAGCTGCCGCAGTCGCTTGCGCCCCTTTAATCCCTTCTGGGTGATTATGGGTAATTTCAGCAGAACGCTTTGCATAATCAAGAGTTTCTTCGAGTGTATTAAATACCCACCCTACGGGGGATACCCGCATTGCTGAACCATTTCCCCAGCTATTATAAGGTTGTGGCTCAATGGCAGGATTAAGCCACTGATAAAACGTTGGACCATATCCTACATTATAGTATTGCTGTCCCCAATAACGCATTCTCTCTACTAAGTCTTCTTTTGCGCCGTGGTTTAACCAATCTGCTACGGCAATCGTACATACCGTATCATCTGTAAACCGACAATTTGGTGTTATTAACTCAAAATCTGTTGCTTTGTAATTATTAAACTCAAAACGAGATCCTACCACATCACCTATAATTGCACCTAACATAAAACTTCCTTATAAATCGTGTTATTACATATAAGCTAGTATAACGATTCAAGTGACAGGTTGTGTCGTTACAAAATAATATTGTTAGTTTTTACAAAAATACAACTAATTTTATCGATAGATGATTGTTTTCAAATAATCTTCGGTTAAAACAAACTCTGGCTCTTTACCGCTCGCTGCTTTCACTAAAGGCATAATTTTGGTTCTTACACCCATTCCTCGTGCGTCCACATAACCATAATCTCTTAAAACTTCCATAATAATCGGGTTACGGGGAGAGCGTTGCCCTGCTTTCATCTTTTCAATCGTCATTGAATTAGGTAATCGTCCAGGGCTAAGTAGCTCAAGCCGATTAGCATAAATAACTAGCTCAATATCTTCAAATCTTGTCCAATCTCTGTGCGCAAAGGCATTTAAAAGCATTTCACGGATTGCCTCAAGAGGATAATACCTAATAATTTCTCTTCTAAGGTCTGGTGTAATATTATCTGTTTGTTCTGTAATAAAAGGAATAATAGTCTCCATTACTTTTTCAATCAGTCCACCATCGATAATTTGTCCATCTACTTCTTTTCGGGCAACGAGTGGGGCATCAAGAATAACATCTAGTTTTGCTTTATAGTCTTTATCTAAGGTATCAAATGCCATTACTCTAATACCTGCTTGTCGTAAATAACGCCGAGGACGCTTACCAAACAGCACAAGCCCAGCAATGGTACAGTAAACGGTTTCTGCCACTTCAGTCAAAAAACCTAATGCCAGCAACCGATCTTGCCATTCTTTTTCAGATATAGGAATACTTGGGTCATGCAAAACTTCTCTCAAATAATTTTCTAAGCGGACAAAGTCCAAACATTGCATATCCGTCCGTGGTACAGCCAATAATTCAGTGTGTAAGATACCTCCAATTTCATATAAACGACCAATTTGCTCTCTTGTTGCCAGTGTAGAGGTAGAACCCATACGGATATAAATCTCTTCTCGCCCTTTATCTCTTAAAACATAAGGTTTTGCCGTACCCTGAGGAAATGAAATAATAGCGATTGATTTATTATTATCCCACTTGACTATTTCATAAAAGGGTAGAATTGTTGGATGAATTTTATCTCGAAAAACATTCATTACCCACTCTTCAAGATTTTCTCGTTGAATCCCTGAGACCGAACCATCGTCCTCTACACCAAGAAGAATCTTACCTCCTTGAAAGTTAGCTAAGGCAACAATTTCTTTGGCTAATTGTTCTGGACGAATATCATCTCGTTTAAATTCAATACCTGAATTCTCTCCGTTTTGAAGCAGTTCAAGCAATTCTTCCTTTTTCATGTTTACCTAAAAATGTTATATAAAGTAGAGTGACTACAGTTAAACCGAAATATCCTTACTGAATGAATCTTACTATATCACAAGTTCATTAAACGAAAACCAATTTACCACCACTTTAATCAGTCGTTTCTCATAAAAAACTAAGTATTAACCTAAAAAAATTCACTTATCCTTTAATACTAATGCTCTTTTATAAACAATATCCTTTGATAAACCACTTAATGATGTCGCCATACTCACTGCATCTTTGACTGACACAACAGGGAGCATCACTTTTAATAAACGATCTAACTCACCCATTTGCTCATCAATAGTAGCTTGATGATTCACAGGCGGTAGAATTAATACAAACTCTCCTCTTTGGTGATTTATATCTTCCTCTAACCATGCTAACAGTGCTTTTGCTGGTAATATAGTGACCTGCTCAAATCGCTTAGTCAGTTCTCTTCCAATCCCCAATGGGCGCTCTTCACCACATATGGATATAAAATCTTTTACACTATCCACAATACGGTGAGGTGACTCAAACATCAATACCACGGCAGCGCTTTTTGACCATTGATCAAACCACTGCTGACGTGCCTTTGCCTTTGGAGGAACAAATCCTGCAAAGGTAAAAGCAGGATTTTCATCACTTGTTACACCTGCACTCATTAATGCGGTAATTACCGCTGAAGCCCCTGGAATAGCTCTTACCTCAAACCCAGCCTCTTTGACTAAAGAGACCAATTTTCCACCGGGATCACTTACCGCCGGTGCACCCGCATCCGAAATAAGTGCAACTCGCTGTCCTTGTGATAAACGCATAATAATCTGTTGTGCCGCTTGTACTTCATTATGTTGATGCGCTGCCATTAAAGGCTTTTCAATCCCCCAGCTATTTAATAACGCCTTAGACGTTCTTGTATCTTCACATGCAATCACATCAACCAACTGCAAAGTGTATAGCGCTCGTAAGGATATATCACCTAAATTACCAATAGGTGTTGCCACGACATATAAAGTCGCTTCAGACCAATATTGTCGTGATAACTCTTCAATATTTTTTTCAATAATAGGACTAAATTGTCCAGTACACATTGACATAGGGTATTCAATCCAATAAAAGATAGATATAGTATTATGGGCGAAACCTAGGAAATTTGCAGATATTTGATAGGTTTAGCACTTATTTAAGTTATTTATTACTTTTATTCATCAGCACCTAGGATAACCTCAATGACAAAGATATTCCAGCAAAATCAACTCCGTACGATTAAACCTTCTCACTCAAAAAATACACAACCTCACACCTTATTCAAAAATCACCATTACTCTATATCCCAAGAAAAGGGATTTTCCTATGAGGATATCGCCATTGAGTATTTACAATCACAGGGATTACAATTACTCCATAAAAACTTAGCCTGCCCTCTTGGTGAAATTGATGCAGTGATGAGAGATAAACAAACGCTTGTTTTTATTGAGGTTCGCTTTCGACAGCATAATCGCTATGGTGGTGCTATCCAAAGTATCACCCCTCATAAAATCAAACGTCTTATCCGTACGGCAGAATACTTTCTCCCCTTTCTTTCTTATACCTATTTTCAGCAAAAAACTCCCTTTTGTCGTTTTGATGCCGTTTGTATTGAAAATAACGAGAAAATTTGGCTTAAAAATATTACTTTTTAGAGATTAAAATATAGGTTTTTATCATGCTATTATTTTTCTGTAAACCAGATATTATTAAAGTAAGGAAAATAGTGATGAATAAAACATACGCATAAACCTGTTAAAGAATGGCTCAAAAAAACGCATCTCACTATTAACATAATATTTATCTTACCTAATATAAGCAAGAAACTATACCCTGTTTACCTATGAACTTATCGAATATACCCTATATGTTTAGTATATGCTTTTGATAGCCAATAATCACTCGGCATAGGAATTTATTGAAAGATTTGATTTAAGCGAAAATAAGAATTTTACAGACCTTATACACTGTCAGGGTTATACTAATAGTTTCTAAACTTATCACATAACCAAGACATGGATTTACTGACTCGTATCTCAATGCATTTTGAAGATAATGCTAAAGCCCTTCAACTCAGCGCAGAAGCATTAAGTACACCTCTCGCCCAAGCCACAGAAAAACTGACTCAAACTATTCAGCAAGGGAAAAAAGTTCTCGCTTGTGGTAATGGTGGTTCAGCAGCCGATGCACAACACTTTATCGCTGAATTAGTAGGACGCTTTGAACGAGACCGTATGCCTCTAGCAGGGATTGCACTAAATACAGATACCTCTATTCTGACTGCGGTGGGCAATGACTATGGTTTTGATGATGTTTTTGAGCGTCAAGTTCGTGCCTTAGGACAAGCAGGCGATCTTCTTGTAGCTATTAGTACAAGTGGTCATTCACCTAATGTCATTAAAGCAATTCATACCGCCCATCAAAAGGGACTCACTGTGATTGCCCTAAGTGGCAAAGGAGGTGGTGCTTTAAATGATATTCTAAAACCCTCTGATATTCATCTCTGTGTGCCACATAACCGCACCATGCGTATTCAAGAAATTCATATTCTTTTACTTCACATTATGTGTGATGGATTAGATGCCGTCATTCTAGGAGATAACTAAGATGAAAACCTTTTCTCGCCCCTCTTTAATTGCCTTATTAGTTAGTACAACCCTATTAGCAGGGTGTGTCACTTCTCTGATTGCAGGTGCTGCCGCTACAACAGGTGTCGTATTATCAGATCGCCGATCAGCAGGGATGCAATTAACCGATCAAACCAATGGGATTACGATTGAAAACCGAGTGAAAGACCAACTCAATACAGATATTACCCGTGTCATTGCGACATCATTTAACCAACGAGTACTCCTTACTGGTCAAGTCGCCTCACAAGCAGATAAAGAGCGAGTCACACAAATTGCACGAAGCGTAGCAGATGTAAAAGATGTCGTCAATGAACTGGTTATCTCCTCTCCTGCAGACTTTAATTCTCGCTCAAGAGACTCTTGGATTACCTCCAAAGTACGCAGTGAATTAATTATTACCAAAGGAATTCCTTCTCGCACTATTGTGATTACCACTTCACAAGGAGTTGTTTATTTGATGGGGCAAGTTACTCAGCAAGAAGGGAATATTGCAGCACAAACCGCTGCCTCTATTGATGGTGTTGTTCGTGTTGTTAAGGTTTTTGATATTATTTCAGATACCGCTGCTAGTAGTAATGCCACTACCTCAACAAATACCAATCAATCTTCTAGCGTAACAACCTCTCCATTACGTTAAACTTTAATTTAATGATAAAGTAATGAAAAAAATAATTTTATCCCTTATCACTATTATTGCTATTGCTGCAGGGGCTTATTTTGCTTTTCAAGAAGATAAGCCCACCATCACCTATCATACAATAGATGGGAAAGATATTACGTCTAATGATTTAAAAGGTAAGGTTGTTCTGGTTAAATTCTGGGCAACTACTTGTGTCACTTGTATTCGCCAAATGCCGGATACCATCCACTACTACAATACATATAAAGATCAAGGATACGATACAATCGCTGTCGCAATGAACTATGACAAACCTGCTGCTATAGAAAAATTCCGCCAAGATCGTGAGTTACCATTTACCATTGTACATGATAAAACAGGAGAAATTGCTAAGGCTTTTGGGCATATTCGCTTTACCCCCGTTGCCTTTTTAATAGATAGGAAAGGTAATATTGTCAAACGCTATATTGGTGCATATGATAAAGAAGAGTTTATCCAAACCCTTGAAAAAACATTAGCCAAACCATCATAAGGATAGCCAATGACAACCACTCTATCACCTACAGAAAAAGCAACGCTTTTGGCCAATACGCTTCCTCATATCCAACATTTTTATGGGAAAACCATTGTCATAAAATATGGTGGCAATGCCATGACAGAAGAGCATCTTCAAAAAAGCTTTGCTCAGGACATTGTATTTCTTAAACTCATTGGCTTAAATCCCATTATCGTACATGGTGGAGGGCCTCAAATTGATTCGGCTCTCAATCGCTTAGGGAAAAAAGGTCATTTTATCCAAGGAATGCGTGTTACTGATAAAGAAACCATGGATGTGGTAGAGTGGGTACTAGGTGGGCAAGTACAGCAAAATATTGTGAGTATGATTAATCAAGCAGGTGGGCAAGCAGTTGGCTTAACAGGAAAAGATGCCAATCTTATTCAAGCACGCAAAAAACTTATGTCCAATAAAGAAAACCCTACTGAACCCCTTGATATTGGTCATGTCGGTGAGGTAACGGCGATTAACCCTTCTCTTATCCACACGCTAGTAGAAAACCAATTTATCCCTATTATTTCCCCGATAGGATTTAATCCAGAAGAAGGTACAACCTATAATATCAATGCTGATGTTGTTGCGGGTAAGATGGCTCAAATACTACATGCCGAAAAACTACTCCTGATGACAAATATTCCCGGTGTTTTAGATAAAGACGGGAATTTACTAACCCATCTCTCTACCGCCTCAATAGATAATCTCATTAAAAATGGCACTATTTCTGGCGGAATGATACCCAAGATTACATCCGCATTAGAGGCGGCACAATCAGGCATACCATCCGTACATATTGTAGATGGGCGTATTCCTCATTGTTTACTTTTAGAAATGCTAACAGATAATCATGTTGGCACAATGATTACCGCTTAAACAAGACAAATGCGATTAATTCACCCACTATCTAACACCATAAAATCATCGCCTACGTCCAAACGAGTATGGCTTTTTGATCTTGATAATACCTTACATGATGCCTCTCATGCCGTATTTTCTCAAATTGATAAAAGTATGACAATGGCAGTTATGCAAGCATTACAGATAGATTTTGAGGCAGCTACTCAATTACGCCAACGCTATTGGGAACGTTATGGCGCAACAATGATTGGTATGCAACGACACCATGGTGTTAATGCGATAGAATTCTTAAAGCAAAGCCATGATTTTGATATTACCGCTTTTGTTAAACCTGAACCACGATTAGCCTATTTACTCCAACAAACGCCAGGGGTTAAATACGTTCTAACAAATGCACCCTATCATTATGCCATAACAGTATTAGAGGCATTACATATCAAGCACTGCTTTAAAGGTATCTGTGCAATTGATCAAATGTGTTTAAATGGTCAATATCGCCCTAAACCCTCTTTACAGCTTATGCAAGCACTTTTAAAAGAGTTAAACTGTCCTGCACACCATATTACCCTTGTTGAAGATACACTTAAAAATCTAAAAACCGCCAAATATCTTGGTATGCAGTGTGCCCATATTTTTAATCAATATACCCCTTTTAGTACAGCTTATGATGGCAGACCATCTTATGTTGATATCAAAGTACACTCTATTCAAGCATTATTATTAAGCCCATTTGCTCGTCAAACTTAATATAGGCATTTTTATGGATAAAAATACCTAACACAACACGATATAGCCCAAAAAAAGAGAGTTACATATAGTTGTTGTATTATCTATGGAATAGGATAATTACCCAAACTCCGCTAGCAACAATATAGCAACTCCCCTCTTTAGATAAGGAAAAATAGGCTATACCCTATTTAAGGTGTGATAAATACCAATAACACCATAGCATATACTCACTATTCTATGCCAAAGCCCTTTGTTCCTCTGGTGATAAGCGACTAATCGTTAATCCCGTAAAGCCAAATATTAGCGTTAATACTAACGAAAGGGTACAAAAGAACGCATAAGGTAAATAATCTAATACAGCAATACCCAATACATTACTAATAAACACCCCGCATACACTCCATGGCACGAGTGGATTAATTACCGTACCCGCATCTTCAATCGTTCGTGCTAGATTTTTAGGATGCAATCCTAATCGAATAAACTCTGGTCGGAACGCATTTCCTGATAACAAGATACTTAAATACTGCTCACCAATTAATACATTCACTCCTAAAGAAGTTAATGCGGCGGCAGCTACTGCCCGTCCAGCACTTGTAATAAGATGACGAATACCTCGTAATAACGCGGGTAAAATACCTAGTGCTTGTAATAATCCCCCTACACTCAATGCAAAGATAATTAATACTTGAGAAAAGAACATAGATTTTAAGCCACCACGAGAGAGTAATTTACCCACATCACCCAAATCAACGCCCTCTGGTAAACTATATCCAACAAAAAAATAAGCACCTAACTGTTCCATAGAGGGGCTACTATGTATATAGGTAATAATAATGGATAAGACAATCGTTAAGGCGATTGTATAGATAGCATGAACTTTAAGCACTGCCAATACAACAAGAGCAACAAAAGGAATCAAGGCATAATCATGTACTAAACCACTATTTATTAGCTGGTCTTGTAAAACGGTTACTTTGCTTAAATCTGTTACACCAGCCTCTGGCGATAAAAACCATAAGAAAAGCACGGTTAAAATCCACGCAGGTACAGTGGTGTACATCATATTACGGATATGTTCAAATAAATCAATCCCTACCACTGAAGATGCAATGCTGCACGTATCCGATAAAGGCGACATCTTATCCCCAAAGAAAGCACCCGATACAATTGCCCCTGCCGTAATCGCTAGATTCGCATCAAAAAAACCTGCCATACTGATAAATGCCACACCAATCGTCGCACACGTGGTTAAACTACTTCCAATCGCCACACCCACAATAGAAGTCAATACAAAAGCAGAGACATAAAAAAGATGAGGTGAAATAAAGTCAAAACCATGATACATAAGCGTTGGAATCGCCCCACTCATCATTAAAGCTGAAACCAATAAGCCAATAAATGAGAATAGATATAAAGCACCAATACCTGTCATCACACCATCAGCCATACTATCTTGCATCGCTTTAAATCGTACTTTTTTAACGACACCTAATAACAAGAGAAAGCAGATCACTAGAACAAGTGAAATCTGTGGTGCCCATTCTAAATTAATCATCGTATAACCCAGAATTGCCACAATAATCGTAGCAAAGAAAAGGGCTTGTCGAGGTGACATCTCAATTAATGATTTTTTCTCCATATTTTCACTCTCATGCATCGTTAAACATATTCATATAGGATTAAAATAAAATAGTATCTACTATTTTCTTCACACATTCTGTTACTATACTATATTCTTACGAAAAAAACCTAGTATGTTTTTCCCTAATACCGTTATGATCGATAACCAATACTACTAATCGAAATACGCGTTTCCCCAGGTTGGCTTCCTTTAGTCGTTGCACTTCGCCAAGCATGACCATAGCAAAGCTCTAATGTAAGGTGTAATAAACCATCTTCTTTTCGTCCTTGCTCTAGTCCGTCGAGTAAGGCTTGATACCATTGACGACCTTTTAATCCATCAGAGCGTCCTATACATGGATTACCACCTAAATGATAAACATCTGCTAGTAGTTTCTCAGGGGTTTTATAAGTTAAGGTAATAATTTCTTGATCCATCACAGGATCTAAAAACCCTTGATCAATCATCATATCACCAAAATCATGCATATCAACAAAGTCCATGGTTTGTGTCACCAACCCTGCTCGCCCTAAGGCTTCCCTGACCTCAATACAAGTATGGGGACCAAAACAAGAAAACATACACAGTCCCCCCACTTTTAATAGTCGTCGCCATTCAGCCATCACTCGCTCAGGTAAAGGGTGCCAATGTAAAGCAAGATTAGACCAAATAATATCGGCACTCTCTGGTGCTAACCCTGTCTCCGCCATATCTTTCTGAATAAAAGAGACTGATTTAGACGATAAAATATGGTTTAACAAAGATTTAACCCCTTTTTTCTTAAGCATATCATTTGCTTCTTGGATAAAAGTAGGGCAACTATCAACACCAATATAATTCATCTTAGGGTATTTTTCTTGTAAGGCAGAAAGACGTAAACCCGGTCCACACCCCATATCAATTAAAGTGGTAGGTTGCATACGAATATACGATAAGCGATCTATCATTCGCTGAGCAATTTCATCCAGAATAAATCTTGCCTGTGCTAAAGACCGCCGCCGAGCAAACTGTAAAGCAACATGGCGAGCATTAATAGAACGTTCCTGAAGAGATGAAGTATCTGGCGATAAATGGTCGGACATTTTTATCCTTAGGGCTAGTAATTACTAAAAAAATCCTTTAGGCTTATACAAAGTTATACCTAAAAAGCGTGTAGCCACTATTTTAAAATGTTCACTTTATAAAAGGGTATTATGTTTAAAAGTTGGATGAATTTCTTATCAACTCCTTGCCCTCTCTGTCAAGAACCTAGCACAAAAGGGCTATTTTGCTCTGTATGCCAGCACGATATTTTATATAGTCTTAACCACTACCCCCATCGTTGCTCACATTGCCTTTTACCTCTTGATAAAGAAACCCCATGTGAAAACTGCCGTGAACATCGCCTTATTCTACATCGTATTTTTATAGGTTTTGATTATATCCCGCCTTTAAATAGCTTATTACTGCGATTCAAAAATAGTTATCAACCTCATCTTAGCCGAGCCTTTGCACATCTATTTCATCAGCAACTTAAACAACAAAATATATCCTTATCCCCTACCGATATACTAATACCCATTCCAAGTAGTGAACAATCTCTACAAAAAAGAGGTTTTAATCCAGCAACTTTATTTGCCAAAGACTTAGCAAAACAATTAGGCTGTCAGCTTGATGTAAGCCTACTTTATAAACATCCCACACAACATCATCAAAAATCACTTGATAGAGAAGATCGCTTCGCCAAAAGTAGTCACTTATATTACTGCATTAAACGTTATCCTAAAAAACACGTTATCCTTATCGATGATATTTTAACAACAGGCAGCACATTAGATTGTGCCGCTAGAGCATTAATTGCCGCTGGAGTAGAAAAAGTAGATGCCTTTGTCATCGCTAGAACAGCGAAACCCCTTAATAGTTATACAGGTACTACTTAGTTAATAGAGATCCTTTATCAATTAACTCTTTATTATTTATTCCTATTAAGAATTGCTTATAATAAGAGGAATAAACCAATATGGGAAAACTCCCTGTCGAAAAGATACTCTCTTTTGGGATTTAGGTAGTTTAAATCTGATCAAAACCATACAAATAAAATCATGTTTCATATTATTCTTGTTTCCCCTGAAATGCCTGCTAATACGGGTAATATTATTCGACTATCTGCCAATACAGGTGTACAACTGCATCTTGTTCGCCCCTTTATCTTTTCATTAGATGATAAACGACTACGTAGGGCTGGTTTAGATTATCATGAATATGCCACCCTCAAAGTACATGATAGTTTACCCGAGGCAATTGCATCCACAGGCGCAGCAAACCATAGAGTATTTGCCATTTCCACCAAGGGGCAAAAACGCATAGGTGAAATACCTTTCCAAAAAGGAGACTGCTTTATCTTTGGGAGAGAAACAGCAGGCTTAAAACCTGAAGAATGGGACATCATTGGACGAGATGCGGCTATACGACTCCCTATGCAAGCAAACTCTCGTAGCCTAAACCTTTCTAATGCTGTTGCCATTACCATTTACGATGCATGGCGACAAATTAACTTTGAAGGTGCTGTATAGTGCGTTTATAAAAAGTACCCAAAAAGCCCATAAAATCTTCGATAAACCAACAAATTTTCTGGGAAAAAGCAGAAGAACACCTCTCACAAAGTATTTTATAGGGCTTTAACAATACTATAATAACAACACCTAATAACTACCCTTACTTTCTCCAAAAGACAGGTGTAAAAATAATAAGCACTGTAAATAACTCTAACCGCCCAACGAGCATCGCAAAGGTACATACCCAAATAGAAAAATCATTTAATACCCCATAATTACCCATTGGACCCGCTTCTCCCAATGCTGGTCCTATATTACTAATACTCGCTAATGTGGCAGACAAAGCTGTTTCATAATCCAAACCACTAATTAATAAGAGTATAGAAAAAAGCATAAATATCAAGGTATAAAGAATTAAAAAGAGCAAAATTGACCCAACAACCGAACGATCAATAATACGTTTTTTAATCTTTAAAGGAAAAACACCCCGAGGATGAATAAGACTTTTTAACTCAATACCTATTTGCTTACACAAAATGACCATACGGATCATTTTGACACCACCACCAGTAGAACCAGCAGAACTAGAGAAATTACCTAATATCAACATCCAAATCGGTAATACAATAGGCCATAAAGCATAATCAATATTCGCATAACCTGTTGTTGTGGCTAATGAGATAGTATTAAAAAAACCATACCGAAACGCACTTTCTATATTAGTATAGTAACCTGATAAAAATAAGTACATACTAATTAAAAAAGCACTTGATAATACCACTGTTAAAAATGGTATTGCTTCAGGACATTGTAGATAGGCTTTTAAACTACGCGTTCTCAAAGCAGTAAAGTGGGTTGCAAAATTAATCCCTGCAATAAGCATAAAAATACAAGCAACTAACTCTACTCTAGGATTATTAATATCCGCATAGCCATTGGTATAAGTTGAAAACCCACCTAATCCCATTGTGGAACCTGCATGACACCATGCATCAAACCAACTTAATCCTGCCCAACGGTAGCATAATACACAGAATAATGTACTAGATAAATACAGCATGTATAAAATCTTGGCAGTCCCTGCAATACGAGGTGTTAATTTTTCTTCTTTCATTGGGCCTGTTGCTTCACTACGCATCACTTGATGTCCACCAATCCCCAATAAAGGCAATATAGCAACCGCTAACACCAAAATACCCATACCACCGACCCAAATCAAAGCATGTCGCCACGCATTAATCGATTTGGGCAAACTGCTAACATCAGCAATAACGGTTGAGCCTGTTGTTGTTAGTCCTGACATCACTTCATAATAGGCATGTGTAAAGCTTAAAGAAAAATCGCCGGGGTGGTAAGGCAACATAAAAGGAATCGTTCCTACCGCAGGAAACAGTAGCCACACCATGAAAACCAGCAAAAGCCCATCTTTTATTCTCAACTCACGATGAAACGGGAAACCAATAAGATAGAAAAATGCACCAATACCAGCCGTAATCCCTATCGCATAGAGAAAGTTCTTATCCCAACCATCTTCATATATCAATGAGAAAATATAGGGAATAACCAACATCACCGCCCAAAAGAGCGTTAGTATCCCTAAAGAATGAAATATATAAAAGAAGCGTTTCACCTTCAGTACCCTTAGAAAAACATAAGGGATACTTGAAAAAGCTTCTCTATTCGCTTCATCGTATTCCTATTTGCCGCATAAACAATAACATGATCACCACTTTGGATAACCGTATCACTGGTTGGAATAATAATATCATTATCACGCAAAATAGCCGCTATTTCTGAAGAAGAAGGTAAACGTATAGCCTCAACGGTACGACCAACAACATTAGAGTTTTTCTCATCACCAATTACTTCAAACTCAATCACCTCTGATTTCCCTTGACGAAGGCGATGCCCTTTTACAATTGCTCCTTGCCTTACTTCATGTAACAATGCACCAATAGTGGCTTGAGAAGGAGAAACAGCTACATCAATCATACTCCCCTCCATTAGCTCTCCATAGGCATGCCGCGCAATTAATGCAATCACCTTATGCGCACCTAAACGCTTAGCCAAGAGACTTGACATAATATTGTCTTCATCATCATTGGTTGTAGATACCCATGTATCCATCTCATCAATATTTTCACTGACGAGCAAAGACTCATCTGTTCCATTGCCATGCAGTACCAATACATTTTCAGGAAGGATAGAAGCAAGTTGTTCACAACGTTCTCGGTTTTGCTCAATGATTCTGACGTTATAATTTGTTTGAGCTAAAACCATCGCTAACTGAGCACCGATATTTCCACCACCAGCAATCATGACTGATCGTGCTTTTTTATTTGCCTTCGTTAATCGTGCAACGGCTTTATCAATTTCAGTGGTATCCATAGATAAAACCAATTCATCACCTACTTTAAGATTAAATAATCTGTCTAAAGGTAATGATTCACCATCACGCACCAACTCAAGAATACGTCCTCGTCCATGCGGTAGATTTAAATGTTGCTTATCAATTTGATAGTCTAGTAAGGTACTTCGCTTACTAATTTTAATAATAACAACACTAATTTTGCCATCTGCAAAATTAACTACTTGTAATGCATCAGGGAACGCAATTAACCCTTGTAAATACTGTGTAACACTATCCTCAGGACTAATAGTAGAATCAACCCCAAAATGATCCTGCAAGATATTAGGATGTTTTGCATAATAACGTCCACGCACTCGGGCGATACGACGTGGGATATTGAAAATATCTTTAGCTAACTTACATGCGACCAAATTAACCGCATCAGTGGCGGCACAGGCAACCATTAAATCGGTATCTTCTGCGCCTGCTTGTGCTAGTATATCAGGTGACGAGCCATCTCCATATATAACTTTTAAATCAAAGCGTTCTTGAAGATAAGCTAGTTGTTCTTTATTCGTATCAACAATCGTAATATCATTTTTCTCAGAAACAAGGTTTTCAGCAACACTAGAGCCTACTCGCCCTGCTCCAATTAGCAGAATTTTCATAATGATATTTAAGCATTACGTTTACGAGAAGAATCAATCCCCAATTGGCGAAGCTTACGGTATAAGTGCGTCCGTTCTAAACCTGTTTTTTCTGAGACGCGTGTCATACTATAATTTTCTTTTTGTAAATGATATTCAAAATAAACACGTTCAAACTCATCACGTGCCTCACGCAATGGTTGATCCAACGTGATATTGCCTAAGAAACCTTGACGAGCAACGTCTTCAACTGGACTAACAGGTACAGAAGGTTGTGCAGGGCGAGCAACACCCGTAGTAGCAGGAGCAGCGACACTGGCAGGCGTAACAGGCTTATAAGTAGGTGTTGGCGAATTAGGTGTGCGAACCACGACAGGACGCTGAAGCACCTGTTGAACTGTTGTCAATAATTTGGTTAATGTAATGGGCTTTTCTAAAAAATCCGCCGCACCAATACGCGTTGCTTCTACAGCAGTATCTAGGGTAGCATGCCCACTCATCATTACAACAGGCATATCCAATAAACCTTGAGAGCTCCACTCTTTGAGCAAGCTCACACCATCCGCATCAGGCATCCAAATATCCAAAAGAACTAAATCTGGACGACCATTTAAGCGTGCGTTGCGTGCTTGAGCAACATTTTCCGCTAATTCAACAGCATGTCCTTGCTCATACAGAATCTCCTGTAAAAGCTCACGAATACCAATCTCATCATCTACCACCAAGATCTTGGCCATATAAATAACCTACCTATATATTTTTAATTAAAATAGACTGACAACACATCCTTTTCGGTTTTCAAGTGTCGTCCTTTTGATTATAACAAAGGCACATATTATTTTTTAACAATCCGTGATAAAAGGATAGAAATCTTAGCCCCCCCTTCTCGACTATTAGAGAGTTCAATCTTACCATGATGCTCTTCAATAATTTTACGAACAATCGCTAAACCTAGCCCTGTGCCGTGTGGCTTAGTGGTAACGTAAGGTTCAAATGCTTTTTGTAATATTTGTGCAGGAAAACCATTTCCTCTATCTTTAATTGTAATTAATACAGCTCGGTTATCCTCTGATAAAGAATCCTCCATAATAGTACATTGCGTCTGAATAGAAATACCCGGTTCATCACCTGACAGATAAAGGTCTTCCATTGCATCACGAGCATTTGATAACAGATTATTAAAAACTTGTCTTAATTGCGTGACATCTGCCTCAACTAAAGGAATAGTAGGATCTAACTCTAACTTAATCTGACGATATAACAACTCTTCTTGTTGCCCCTCTGGTGTCCAACCATAAAGAATGGCAATATCGGTAATCAACTCATTGACATTAACAGATTGAAATTGTGCTGGTGGTGTTCGTGCATACTCACGAAAATCATCTACCATCGTTTTGAGTGAAAATACCTGATTAACAATCGTATTCGTCAGACGATCTAAGAACTGCCTATCCTGCTCATCTAATTTTGGTGATAATTTCATCTGGATACGTTCTGCAGATAACTGAATAGGTGTTAGTGGATTTTTGATTTCATGTGCAAGACGGCGAGCAACCTCACCCCAAGCTACGGCTCTATTTGCAGAAATTACCTCAGAAATATCATCAAAAACTAATAAATAGTTAGTAAGATTTTCTGTATTTTTCAACTGTGTTCCTCTTACTAAGAGTGTTACTTCTCGCATTTCCCCTTGGCTATCTTCTTGCTGCAGCTCCATTTGCTCTTGCCAATAAAGCCGTTCTGATCCCACCGCTGTATGCAGAGAAAAAGCACGGCGAAGCAGTTGATCAAAAGCCTTTAATGATTCCTTTGAACTTAATGGAGACCCCTTTAAAGAAGAAAGATCATCATGCAATATTGCTTGAGCACCTTTATTTGCCATCGTTACCAAGAACTCATGATCTAATACAACAACACCAGTAGTCAGCCCTGCCAATATACTCTCTAAAAATAAATGTGAACGTTCAAGTTTTAAACGATTATTTTGTGCTTGACGCCTTGCCTCTTCTAATTGGCTTGTCATTAAGTTAAAGGCTCGACTCAGTTGCCCCACCTCATCACTTTGTTTTGGTTCTGGAATCTGTGAATAAACGCCAGCCGCTACATCTTGCGTCGCTTCTGCTAAGGTTAATAACGGTTCGACCAATCGCTTAGCTAGCCATAATGCAATTCCTAACGAAGCAAAGACTGTTAATAATAATGCCATCGTTAGAGTAATTGAGAATAGCTGACGAATACCAACACGCGATAAAGCCAATTCCTCATAATTACGGTATCCCATTTGCACTTCATTTAAGTTATTGGCAAAATCCTCTGGCACTCGTTGCGTAAGCTGTAACCAATGAGGTTCATTACCTGCACTTAGCGAAGAGTCTAAACGATTGGTGAATAAAGGCAGAATCACTCGTATTTGATATTGGGGTCTTTCAGCATCTTCACCCATAACAAGCACCTCTTCTGTACTAGCATATTGGCGTGATAATCGTAATTGATTCAATACATTAGAGGGGGGTAACTGAGGAAGAAGCGATCCAAAAGTAGAAGAAGAAAAAGCAATTACCTTAGTACCATTTGCCGCAAATACCAAAATATCCGTATTTTGATTATCACCTCTTAATTGATTAAGTGCCGCTGGCAGATTATTATCCGATACATTATTCAAATTAATCGCTAATCGGCGTGCAGCAATTAATAGATCATCTGTCATTGTTTTAAGTGATGCTTGCCCTAATGTTAGACCAGAAGCCAACGCACTATCCACTTTTACATTAAACCAAGACTCTACTGACCGAGACATAAATTGCACGGATAATAAGTAAATCATCACTCCGGGAATAATGGCAATCATCGCAAAGAAAAAGGCAAAACGAGAGGTGAGTTTAGCCCCAAATTTTTTATTCTTAATTTGCTTATACAGCCCCATCACCAAACTCACCACCCAGATGAGCAAAGCAAGTGCTAACACACCATTTAGTAAAAATAAAATATCAAATTGTTCGGCAAAACGAGAGGTATTGCCTGCCGCACCAATCAAGAGTGCCAACAAGACAAATACAGCGATAAGTACAACAAAAAAACAAATCCTGAGTGACCACTTAATCACTTGTTTTGCTTTTGATCCAAAGAATGAAAATTGAAATTTACCCATGATGATGAAAATGACCAAGCACTACTACTATTAAAAGCGGTTATCTGAAAAGGTCTTGCCAATAAAGAGGTATCTAAGCGAAGACGAATATCTCCCTCATACATTTGCGATGTTTGTAATGATTGCGTTAATAATACTCGCCAATTATTTAAATGCGTAATATATTTAACCGCATCTTCTAGGGAAAAAGCTTTAAACTCTCGTTGATTAGAAGAAACACGCCACTCCCTTAGTAGCATATTATAGCGAAGCCCCATTGTATAGGAATCTTGGTGAATTAATCGATTAAACCAAAATTGTCGTGGTTCATATAATTTCACATCTAATGTAAAAAATAAAGGCATCCCTTTATGTAAGGCAGACTTTAGCTCATTACTTAACTGCAAATCAATATCTACACCCAGTTGAAGCTGTTGTGGGTTAATAACTTTTGCTTCTACTCGATGAAAGAATGCCTGCGAATTTGTTTCCGCATAGGATAAAGGAGAAAAGCATAATGCTATCACCATACTTATTATCAATCCTATTCTAGACATGCGTACCCTCTGCTTTACGGAATAAAGCATAAAAGAAACCATCATGCCAAGGTCTTGGTTGCTGATCTGTAGCTAAAGGTAATAATTGCCCCGGTGCTTCCAAACGAATAGCATCTGAAAAGTACTTTTCAATAAAAGTCGCCTGCTCTTGCCCTTCTTGAGGAAAGACCGAACAAGTAATATATAAAAAATACCCCCCCGGTTTTAAAACAGACCACAGATTACGGACAATCTCTCGTTGTAAGCGAGCTGTTTTGGCAATATCACTTTCTTTTCTTAACCATTTAATATCAGGATGTCGGCGAACAATCCCAGAAGCCGTACAAGGAACATCAGCCATCACGATATCAAAAGGCTCTCCATTCCACCAAGACTGTGTTGTCGCATCTGCTGTATATAAACTCACTTTATCACTATAAAGTCCTAAATGCTTTAAGTTTTCAGCAACACGTGCTAAGCGTTTTTCTTCAATATCAATGGCTGTCATATCAATATTAGCTCGCTCCAATACTGCAGCCGTTTTACCTCCTGGCGCAGCACACGCATCTAATACTCGCAGACCATCTCGCAAAGGAAGTAAACTCGCAGCTATCTGTGCACCCGCATCTTGTACGGCACAATAGCCTTGCTGAAAAAATGGAATTTGATCAACAGGAACAGCTTTTTCCAGTATGATGGCATCTTCTCCTACGCATTGATGTGCAATCGCCAAACGATTTAACTCCGCTGAATAGGCTTCTCGTGTTATTTTTCGGCGATTCACCCGTAAGGTTAAAGGTCCCGGAATATTTGCAGTGCGTAGAATCGCTTTCCATTCTTGAGGATAGCTTTTTTTGATGAGATCAATCCACCATTGAGGATAGTCAAACTGTACTGTTTCCTGCTGACCAATTATCTCCCAGAGCTTATCTTGCTCTCGTAAGTAACGGCGTAAGCAGGCATTAAGTAAACCTTTAAAAGAAGCGGACTTTTTATGTCGTTGTGCCGCTTTTAGGGTTTCATCTACAATCGTAAAATCCTGATAGAAAGGAATACCTTGTGTAAAATCCTCATGTATTCGCTTACGAGGGACTATTAATAAACTGAGACCCACTAATAATAAAGCATGTACCAATGTATTCGGTGCTTTTTTACTTAATAACTGCTGAGCAAGGGCTTGCGCCGACATCAAATGACGCATACTATAAAAACTAATCGATTGCACCACAGCCTTTTGCTCTTTAGGTACTGTTGTTAATACTTCTGTTAATGACTGTCCTGCCAGTACCGATTTAACCGCTTGTGCGGCAGCAAAAATCGCTACTGATAATGTTGGAGATACAACCGTATTCATCCGCTATAACACCTTTGATGATTAAACCTTAAAATATCCTTTCTTCCTATCGTTATTCATCATCGATATATTAGTGTGAATCATAGAAGAAAGGATATTAAACACCAAGAAATCTCTTTATATTATCAAGATTTTCTCGTTAAATAAGCCTTTGTTAGTGTACCACTTATCACGCTTTATCAAATGATAAAATAGTTTTTATTCCCATAAGAAAAAAGATAAATACCCCATACTATCCTCTTTAAAGAACGGTATTTTAGATAGCAATCTGATAAAATAGGTTCTATTTTGCCACTGTCGTATTCGATAGTTTTGTATCAATCTATTTATCGTATAAGTATTCTCATATTTATTTTTACTATAAAGGTTTTTGTATGTCTTCTACACCCAAAGTAGGTTTCGTTAGCTTAGGCTGTCCCAAAGCATTAGTCGATTCAGAAAGAATCTTGACTCAGCTCCGTACAGAAGGGTATCAAATATCCGCCTCCTATGATGGTGCTGATGTTGTGGTCGTCAATACCTGCGGTTTTATTGATAGCGCTAAAGCCGAGTCGTTAGATGCGATTGGAGAAGCACTTGCTGAAAATGGTAAAGTCATCGTGACTGGCTGTATGGGTGTAGAAGAGAACGCCATTCGTAAAGTTCACCCTAGTGTTTTATCTGTCAGTGGGCCACAAGAATATGAAGAAGTGGTTAGAGCAGTACATGAAGTTGTCCCCCCTAATATCGAACACGATCCTTTTGTTGATTTAGTACCACCACAAGGCATTAAACTAACCCCTCGCCATTATGCTTATCTAAAAATATCTGAGGGTTGTAATCATCATTGTAGTTTCTGTATTATCCCCTCCATGAGGGGCAAGCTGGTCAGCCGTCCTATTGGCGATATTATGGAAGAGGCACAACGTCTTGTAAATGCAGGAGTCAAAGAAATACTCGTCATTTCTCAAGATACGAGTGCTTTTGGTGTAGATGTAAAATACCGTAGTGGTTTCTGGGATGGTCGTCCTATCAAAACAAATATGGTTGCTCTAGCTGAAGCATTAAGCAAATTTGGGGTATGGGTACGTTTTCACTATGTTTATCCCTATCCAAATGTTGATCAAATTATTCCTTTAATGGCAGACGGTAAAATTCTTCCTTATCTGGATATTCCTTTCCAACACGCAAGCCCCAAAATCCTTAAAGCAATGAAACGCCCTGCTTTTGAGGATAAAACTCTTGCTCGGATTAAACAATGGCGAGAAATCTGTCCTGACTTAACCATTCGCTCAACCTTTATTGTTGGGTTTCCAGGAGAAACAGAAGAGGATTTTCAATACTTACTAGACTGGCTCACTGAAGCACAGCTTGATCGTGTTGGCTGTTTTAAATACTCTGATGTAGAAGGTGCAAGTGCCAATGACCTTCCAGACCATGTTCCTGAAGAAGTGAAACAAGAGCGTTGGGAACGGTTTATGGCACATCAACAAGCTATTTCTGCAGCACGTCTTCAATTAAAGATAGGAAAAGAAATTGAAGTTGTGATTGATGAAATAGATGAAGAGGGTTTCCCCATTGGTCGTTCTAGTGCAGATGCACCCGAAATTGACGGCGTTGTTTACCTTGACAAAGAAATCCCTGTCAAAGTAGGCGATAAAGTCTATGCCAAAGTAATGGATGCCGATGAATATGATTTATTTGCCGATATTATTCGTATAATTTAAAGTAAATAGGGTGTCTATTATATTTAGACACCCTATTTACTACTTAAACTCTATTTTTATCAGACTTACTTTTTAAGCTATAAATATTTCATTTAATCTTTTATCTAGTTTAAATTTATAATTTGGACGGTATTGGGAAACCTATATAGATAAACATGAAAACCCTTTAAAACTACTTGAATTATTTCTAATTTATCCAAAAAGCTCTGAATGGGTATTTAAACGAGCTAAATATAATATTTCATCATCAACCCTGTATATTAATACCAAGTCTAGCTTTATATGACAATCTCGCCAACCTTGCCAATTCCCTGTTAATGCATGGTCTCTATACCTTTTTGGTAAAGTTTCTCTACGACTTAAACAAGCCAAGACTTCTACCAAGTTTGTGGTTATCTTAAATTTACGAATATCACGCTCAAAATCCTTACTTGTCTTTATTTGTAGCATTGCCATGCTCCGCCAAAAATTCAGTAAGATTGACGTAAGACACACCCTCCCCATTATCTAATTCTCTCATAGCCGAAATAGTTTTTAAGTTTGGTTCATATTCTGCTTGATAACTAAGATTCAGGGGAAATTTTCGTGTAGCCACTAATTCTAAAAACAGCATTTTAACCGCTTGAGAGGGTGAAATACCGTAACCATCTAGAATTATCTTCGCTTGTTTTTTCAAGTTATCATCAATACGGATATTTAAATTTGAAGTAGTCATAATGCACTCACATTGTACGTAAATCTATTTGCATTGTAAAACACTATTAGATGAAAAACAAGACATTAATATTTCATTAAAAAATACACATAAAGAATAAAACCACTCACCCTATCCGATAGCCATTGACAAACTCTTTCACCATTTGTCGCTTTGATCCTGCTTTTTGTAAAACTAATAAGCGCAATACACCATTAGCGGTTGCCACATCAATCCCTTCTGCACTTACTGATAACACAGTACCAGCCTCCGCTTTAGGCTCAGTAGATAATACCTCCGCCTCCCATACTTTAACAGGATCTTGAAGTCCCACTAAAGGCAATGTTACTCCTGGCACAGGATTAAATGCTCGGATTTTACGCCATAACGTTAGCGTATCCATATCCCAGCTTAATTGTGCTTCTGCTTTTTCTAGCTTATGCGCATATGTTATCCCCTCTTCGCTTTGAGGCTTAGCCACTAGCGTATTTTTACCTAACTGGTGTAATACTTCAATAATTGCTTCAGCACCCAATACGGCTAATTGATCATGTAGTTGTGTCGCATTTTGTGTGTCTATTGATAGGCTTTTCTCCAATAATACATCACCTGTATCCAAACCTAAAGCCATCTGCATAATGCCAATACCTGTCTGTGTATCCCCTGCCTCAATCGCTCGCTGAATAGGTGCTGCCCCTCGCCAACGTGGTAATAAACTCGCATGAATATTTAAACAACCATATTTAGGAAGATCTAGTACCCATTGCGGTAAGATCAACCCATAGGCGGCTACTACCATTACATCAGGCTGTAATTGTTCAAGCACTTTTTTGGCATAAGCAGCCTCTTCAGGGTATTTACCATCTAAGCGTAAACTTAATGGTTGTAACACCTCAGCCCCCTGTATCAAAGCTTCTTGTTTAACAGCACTTGCCTGTAGTTTCATCCCTCGACCAGCAGGGCGATCAGGTTGTGTCATTACTAAAGGAACAGAAAATCCTGCATCTATCATTGCCTTATACGCTATTCGAGCAAATTCTGGTGTTCCAGCAAAGACTATTTTTAATGAATTCATTATGCTTTTTCCTATATCACTATCTATTTGACAAAATTCTATCATGCTTTTTCTGATAGTAAGATAATGATGTATTATCACTAAACAATCAAAAATATAGTAGAGTTTAATATAGCAACCACTTATAAAATACTACCTTTATATAAACGAATTAACCGGCAAACAAGCTAAAAATTCACCATATATACCTATTTTTATAAATAATTTTTACCTTAAAACATAGTCGTAATATCAATAAAAATCCCCAAGAGCCTTTTGATTCATGAGGATTTGATATTCATTTTTTAATTTTTACAAAAAGTATAAATACCCTATTCATTTTATAAGAGAATTTTCTAAGCCATTCTTACCCACTAAAGCATTGCTATAATTTCCTTATTATCAACACACTACCTCTCACAATAGTTCAGGATATGATACAAACATTTAAATATAAAATTACTTTCATACTCATCACGAGTATAATACTTTTGCTATGTGCGATATGGGTTATCAGTATAGGAACAGTTAATACACCCTTAAATAATCTCCCCTATCTACTCTTTGGTGATATAGCTGATACAGAACAAACATTAAGAAATTTACTGCTAAACATTCGTATTCCTCGCGTTTTACTCGCTATGGTAGCAGGCGCTGTTACTGCCGTGGCTGGGGTGATCATGCAAGCATTATTTAGAAACCCTCTCGCAGAGCCAGGTTTAATGGGAATTTCATCGGGTGCTTCACTCGGAGCTGTTATCGCTATTGTATTGCTAGGCTCTGGCTTTATTATGATAACAACTTTCGCCTTTACAGGAAGTTTAGTTGCCACACTATTCGCTTACCTTATCGGAAAACGGTTTGGGCATTCTGCAGGATTATTACTCGCCGGGATTGCTATAAATGCGATTTCCTTTAGTATCATTGGCTTATTCACCTACATGGCCAATGATCATCAGTTGCGCGATTTAATTTTTTGGAGTATGGGTAGCTTAGCCACAAGCTCTTGGACAATATTACTCTTTTTAATACCTTGGTCTTTTATTTTATTAAGTATATTAAGTTTTCAATGGCGATCATTAAACGCTTTACTGCTAGGTGAAAGAGAAGTTATTCATCTCGGTTTTAACATCAAAAATTTACGTCGTCACTTAATCCTTAGTGTAGCCTTATTGGTAGGGCCTCTAGTAGCCATTACTGGTGGCATAAACTTTATTGGTCTTGTTGTTCCACATATCATGCGTATGATACTTGGGGCTAATCATAAATATCTTATTCCTGCTAGTATGCTTGGAGGAGCATTATTACTTTTAGGAGCTGATACTCTTGCCAGAACACTTATTAGTCCTGCTGAATTACCCGTAGGATTACTCACCAGTCTTATTGGTGGGCCTTTTTTCCTCTATTTATTATTAAGCCATAAACAAAATAACTAAATAGATACTCTTTTCACTATCCAATAGCCGATATTATTTATATATTATGCCTCAGTATCATCTTCAAGCGACACACATTATTGTTGAACGACATCAACCGATTATTAAGGATATTAATTTAACCATTCATGCTGGCGAAGTAGTTGCTTTACTAGGCGCTAATGGTGCAGGTAAATCAACCTTATCCAGTGTATTAGCAGGTGATATACGTTCAAATATTTTAAAAAAAGGCACGGTATTTCTTAACAATATAGAAGTACTCAACACACCAGAAAAAGATCTCGCACGTTATCGAGCTGTACTCACTCAATCCCCTAGCTTAAATTTTGATTTAAGTGTATATGATATTTTAGAAATGGGTACTTATCCTTTTCCTGAACTAAATAAAACAGAAGTTAAGCAAATTATTCAGCAAGCAATAGAATGGGCAGATATTAAAAACATTGAAAATCGTATTTACCAAACACTTTCAGGAGGGGAACAACAACGTATTCAATTTGCACGGATCTTAGTACAACTTTTTGCTTTATATCATCCACAAAAAGCACCACGCTATTGTTTATTAGATGAACCCACATCTAGTTTAGATCCTAAACACCAACAAACTTTATTAAAAACACTTCAAAAACTCGCCCATACACTCAATATGGGTATCTTTATTGTATTACATGATATTAATCTTGCCGCTTTATACTGCGATCGCCTTATTCTGCTCGCAGAAGGAAAATTAATTGCTCAAGGGACACCCAAAGAAGTCCTTACCCCCCAAAATCTTCTACAAACGTATGGTATAACAGGAAAAACTATCCCTCACCCTTTTATAAAAGACAAAGTGCTAGTTGTATGGTGTGAATAGGATAAATGTGAAACTATATGCTGCCCAATTTGTTCAATTAAGCTAATCAAATTTATATACTCTATTTCATCCCAATATGGGCAAGGAAAAGAACGGAGAAATAACGATTGACAAAGCGAGTTTTCTAGATCGTAGCGTAAGGACTACTCGAGCGACTCAACGTTATTTGCAGTGATTTTCTGTTTAACCATAAGTAGATAAACAATAGCGTCAATGATTTTTCTTATAAGATTTCCCCACTATAAAAAAGACCTTTTTAAATAGCTCACTTAATTTAAGCAATAAATAAATTACCTATAAAACGGAGTTAATTTATTGTTTAATTTTATTCACCAAAGCAGTCGTTGAGCGATCATGTTCAAAATCAATAGCGATTGCCTTACCTCCCCATGATGCCACTAAAGCTGTTTCAGGTAATTTTTGCATATCATAATCCCCTCCTTTTACAATCACATCAGGACGTAAAAGATCAATTAATTCATAGGGGGTATCCTCTGCAAAATAGGTTACCGCATCTACACTTTCTAAAGCAGCTAATAAGGCTTGACGGTCTTCCATCGTATTAAAAGGGCGGTCAGGCGCTTTACCTAATCGCTTGACTGAGGCATCTGTATTAACCGCTACAATTAAAGAGCCACCCAATTGCTTAGCCTGATCCAAATAACTCACATGACCTCGGTGGAGAATATCAAATACACCATTTGTAAAAATAATCGGACGAGCTAACTGTCCTTGCTGAATAAGCTCTTTTAATTGTAATGGGGGCAGTATTTTTCTTTCAAAACTCACCATATTTATTCCTTAGGTTTACATTTAAAATAAAAGTACAACGTTTTATATCATAAATATTCTCTACCTGTATTTTATTTCTCTACACTATCCATTTAAACATCTCTCCATTATCTTAAAAAATAATAGACAAGCCCCCCAATACTTACCATAAAAACACCTATCGCAACAGCATTTAATAGATTTGCTTTTTCTTGTTGTTTTTGGATTTTAGTTAATGTTTGAAGTAATGCTTCCGAATGATTTTCTTGCTGTAAGCGTTGTTGTAATAAACGAGGCAATGCTGGCAAGATATTTGCCCATTGTGTAGATTCTTTCTGTAATTGCTCCATAAAGCCTTTAGGGCCTACCCGTTGCCACATCCATTTTTCAAGGAAAGGTTTAGCCGTTTTCCATAAATCTAAGTTAGGATCAAGCTCTCTACCCATTCCCTCAATATTCAATAGTGTTTTTTGAAGCAGTACAAGCTGCGGTTGAATCTCTACATTAAAGCGGCGAGATGTTTGGAAGAGTCGTAACAATACCTGTCCTAAACTGATCTCAGATAAGGGTCGATCAAAATGAGGTTCACATACTGTACGCACAGCTCCTTCTAATAATTCTTCTCGTGTATCCGCAGGTACCCACCCTGACTCAATATGTAATTGAGCAACACGGCGATAATCACGCTGAAAAAAAGCAAGGAAATTTTGCGCTAAATAGTTTTTATCAAATTCAGAGAGAGAGCCTACAATCCCAAAATCCACTGCAATATATTGCCCAAAGCTTTTTTCATCTAAAGAAACCAAGATATTGCCAGGGTGCATATCAGCATGAAAGAAACCATCTTCAAATACTTGCGTGAAGAAAATCTCAACCCCCATTCTGGCTAATTTGGCAATATCAACACCTCTTGCTCGTAATTCTTCGACTTTATTGATAGGAATACCTTCCATCCACTCCATCGTAAAAACTTCTTTGGAAGAATATGACCAAAAGACTTCTGGTACTAACAATAAGCCTGCTCGTTTAGGATGGCTAAAATTACGGCGTAATTGACTACAGTTTGCCGCTTCTACCTGTAAATCTAATTCATCATGTAGATATTGGTCAAACTCATCCACCACTTCTTTGGGTTTTAAACGTTTTCCATCAGGAATATAACGCTGAACAAGGCGAGCAAACGTACGCATTAAAGCAATATCTTTCTCAATGACGTTCAGCATACCCGGTCTAAGTACCTTAACAGCCACTTTTTGCCCTGAAAATAAGTAAGCAATATGCACTTGCGCGACTGAAGCAGACGCATGAGGTGTTAGCTCAAATTCAGCAAATAATTCTCTAATTGGCTTACCTAGTGATTGTTCTATGGTGGCTACCGCTTGTTCTGAGGGGAATGGTGGTACTTTATCTTGTAAAAGGGCTAATTCATCAGCAATATCATGCGGTACTACATCTCGTCTGGTTGATAGCACTTGCCCAAACTTTACAAAAATAGGCCCTAATGTTTCAAGAGCCTCTCTTAGTCGCTGCCCCCTTGATTTCGTATATTGACGACCAAAGCGTGTAATTTTGAGTAGTTTAGCCGCAAAGGGATGACGGATATTTTCTAATAACAGTTCATCTAACCCATAACGCCAGCAAATAAAGCTGATACGTATTAATCGTAAAATTTTCATCTATACCTTCTGTAATCGTTGGAGTCGTTGTTCTAAGCGAGTTAAACGTTGTTGTAAAGAAAGTGTTTCTTCTTTGAGTTGTTGCACTACGGGTGATTGTACAATGACATGGTAGTCTTGACTTAAAAAATCTTTTGTTTTCTCTAAGCCCTTTGCACCTAGCGTCTTAGTTTTCTTAAAACTATCCACCAATAAATATCCTATAAAAGGGCCAAATAAATACACTATTTCTGCTTCAATATCCCAGCGTAAATCATGGGCTAACTCTGATACCAGTCGAGCTAATCCTGCATCACCTTCAATATGTAAGTACGCATCAAATTCATCGATACCCTTTTTCTCAAAAAGTATCGTTGGAAATAATTTTATTGCTTCATCTTGTACTGTTAAGATTACATTTGCTTTTACCGTATCTGGTGCTAATGTAAGGAGTCCACTCGGTAAAATTGTCAGCATAATATGGAAAGATCCCATATTAAAACGAATATTTTTATTGGCATGTATTTTTGTTTTTTTAAGTGCCCATTCTTCTTTTGAAATAAGCCTATTTAATACTTTAACCACAACGGACTGTGGACGAAAAAAAGTAGGAAACATGGTGATTACTCATTAAATACAATAAGCGTTTAGTTTAACAAAAAATCCCACCAGAGAAAGATACTGATGGGATTGAATAGATAGATAAGTTAAAAAATACGGTTATTGTATTTGTTGAATACCTGCAAGCAACCAACCTGTTTGTGCTGTTTTATAAAGGTTCCATACTTCTTCAAATCGCATTGTCGGTTGATTAGCTTCTTCTCGAATCATGCCAGAGAAACGCACACTAGCTAAATGCCCTTCTCCGTCCGTATCCATAATTTTTTCAATACCCAGTAATTCTGCATTTAATAATACAATTTCTGTCTGTGTTGTCCCTGTTTGTGCAGAAATCTGAGGGGCTAACTCTTTAAGCAAATCATCAGTAAGGTATTGATGTAATTGTTGAACATCCCCTTTGTCCCATAGTGCTTGGATATGCATAAATTGCTTTTTAGCTTCTTGTAAGAAAGCCGTTTTATCAAAATCGCTAGGAATAAACCAATTACTATCAATAGCCTGTGAAACCGTCTCTGCAACCGAAGGAGAAGACAGGGTATTAATTCCTTCATTTACACTTGGAGATGTTGTTGTAGTACGTTGCTGGAAAAAATCCTTTGCCTGTACAGTATTATCCTGCGCATAAGCACTCGCTTGTGGACCATTTGCGGCATAACGAGGGGAAGAATTAGCTCGTAAGCGGCGAATAATAAACATAACACCAAACACCACAAGACCGATTAAAATCAAGCTAGAGAAAAATTCTGCCGCTGCAGCCCCTAATCCTAGGCTAGATAAAAGAGCCGCAATACCTAAACCTGCAGCAATACCGGCAATAGGCCCTAAGAAGCGAGAAAAACCACTTCTAGGCTGTGTCGCCGCAGTATTCGGTGTAGCACGAGAAGTAGCAGCATTATTCGTATTGTTTGCATTATTACGCATAGCCGGTGCTGTAGGTGCTTGTGTAGCTGGTGTACGCATAATATTGCTTGATTGGCGACCAAAACTACCACCTCGCCCCATTCGAGCTGCCTCTGCCTCTACACTCACAACAGTAACCGAAGAAACAACAACCATTGCAGCTAATAAAAATTTAGTCCAAGAATGACGCATGAATATCCTTTAAATTTCGTTAATTTCACACAAGTTTATCATAACCTGCTTATAACAGTATATAAGTGCTGACAATTGTTTTTCAAGTGATTTCGACTTTTAACCGCCAGCTATTTTAATTTAACCCCCTCATGCAATGCCACAATACCAGCAGTCATATTATGATAATTAACACGCTCAAACCCGACCGTTTGCATCATCTTCGCTAATGTTTCTTGATCAGGGTGCATACGGATAGATTCCGCTAAATAACGATAACTCTCTTCATCTTGCGCTACTTTTTTACCTAACCACGGAAGAATATTAAAAGAATACCAATCATAAGCAGGAGCAAGTGGTTTATAAATATGCGAAAACTCTAGCACCAGTAGCTTACCACCTAGTTTAAGCACTCTATACATTTCTGCTAATGCTTTATCCTTGTGCGTCATATTTCGTAAGCCAAAAGCAACCGTTACAATATCAAAGTAGTTATCGGGAAAAGGTAACGCTTCTGCATCACAGACAACACTTGGCAAGCTAAATCCCTTATCAATAAGACGATCTCGCCCAACACTCAGCATAGACTCATTAATATCGGTATGCCATACCTCGCCTGTTTTACCCACTTTTTTGGCAAAAGCAAGGGTTAAATCACCCGTTCCTGCCGCAATATCCAATACTTTCATACCAGGACGAACATGTGATTTACCAATCGTAAATACTTTCCAAATGCGGTGTAATCCTACTGACATAAAGTCATTCATCACATCATAGCGTTGCGCCACTGAATGAAAAACATTAGCGACCTTTTGGGCTTTTTCTCCCTCTTTTACTGTTTGGAAACCAAAATGGGTTGTTTCTTGTTCAGATGGTTTATTTTCAATATCCATAATACTCACACTCAATGACCATCAAGATGATAGCAATTACATTTCTGATAAGAAGATAGACGGTAACATCACTCACTATACCTTTACACCTATCTTTCTTTTATATACTGCTTGTATTGTACTCTATTATGCCCTCAACTATTCTTATCATTAAACGATAATATAAATTCAGAAAAATATTCTTATCACACTTAACACTTACTGATGCCATTACTTTCATATAAAAACCAGATGCAGTAAATTATTTTAAGCATAAATCTTTTTTTATTCATTCTTATACTACACTATCCACAACACCTATTGGCATAATATCCATAATAGGACTTCTTTTTAATATATACTTATCTCATAGTACACTTTATAAATACTTATTAAATACACTTATGTAATGAGCATATATAAAAAGTAGGCTTATATATTGTTTTGAATATAAGTATTTGACGTTTTAATGAAACTGTTTATAATAGTTTCTCTCCCCTGAATATATTGACAAAACCTTTTATCCCAAAATACAAGGCTTGTTTTATTATTCATCCAACAAAATGCTACTCACCATAAAAACAGAGATACCAGAATGGACGAAACTTATTTAAAAAAAATTCTTACGGCAAAAGTTTATGAAGTTGCGCAAGAAACAAGCCTAGATTATGCCAAACTTTTATCAGCTCGACTTAATAACGATATTTACCTCAAAAGAGAAGATAAACAACAAGTTTTTAGTTTCAAAATTCGAGGGGCTTACAATAAAATGGCTCATCTTTCTCGCAAAGAACTCGATAGAGGGGTGATTGCTGCATCAGCAGGAAATCATGCACAAGGAGTTGCGTTTTCAGCCAAAAAACTAGGTTGTCGTGCGGTCATTGTCATGCCTATCTCTACCCCACAGGTTAAAATTGATGCGGTTAAACGACTAGGCGGAGAAGTGGTGCTGGCGGGAACAAGTTATACCGATGCATATAATCATGCCATTGAACTAGAGAAAAAAGAAAAATTAACCTTTGTCCACCCCTTTGATGATCCCTATGTCATTGCAGGGCAAGGGACAGTAGCAATAGAAATTCTACGTCAAGCCAATAAAAAACCAGATGCAATTTTCTGTGCTATTGGTGGAGGCGGTCTTATTGCAGGGGTTGCAGCTTATATTAAAGCATTAGACCCCACTATCCGTATCATTGGTGTACAAACTGAAGATTCTTGCGCCATGATTAAGAGCGTTAAAAGTAATCGCCGTATTACGCTCAATGATGTAGGTTTATTCTCTGATGGGACTGCCGTTAAACAAGTCGGTGTAGAGACATTTAAACTCTGTAAAACACTTGTAGATGACTATATCACCGTTAATACCGATGAGATTTGTGCCGCACTACGCGATGTATTTCAAGATACACGAAATATTTTAGAACCTGCTGGTGCTTTGTCGGTAGCGGGGGCAAAAAAATATGCTCAACAACATCACTGGGAAGGGAAACAGCTCATAGCAGTGACTTCTGGTGCAAACATGAACTTTGATCGTTTACGTTATGTGGCTGAACGAGCAGAAGTCGGTGAGAATAAAGAGGTAATTTTCTCTGTTACTATGCCTGAAATCAAGGGGAGTTTTAAACAACTCTTGGCTTCCCTAGATAATCGTGCCGTCACAGAGTTTAACTATCGCATTTCCAATGAATCTTTAGCACATGTATTTGTAGGGGTGCAAATTAGCCATCCTGATGAAGCAGATAAAATCCGTAAACAAATCGAAAAACGCAAATTTACTGTCTATAACCTTACCAATGACGATTTAGCTAAAACACATTTACGTTATATGGTGGGCGGAAAATCAGATTTAGCCGTACATGAAGTGCTTTATCGCTTTGAGTTCCCTGAACGTCCCGGTGCATTATCACTCTTTTTAAACTCAATGAGTCCAGAATGGAATATTAGCCTTTTCCACTATCGTAATATGGGCGGTGATTTTGGTCATGTCTTAGTCGGTATGCAAGTTCCTCCTTCGGATAAACAAGCCTTTAAGGATTTTCTCAATAATTTAGGGTATCCCTATATCAATGAATCCAATAACCCTGCTTATCGTTTATTCTTATAGTCAGTAGAGATATATTGATACTCAGAATTTAAAGTAAGCTCACTCTTGAAAACCAGATTAAATATAGGATAAAACGTTTAATCTGGTTTTCTCAATTTATAGTAGGAAAATATAAGTATGCGAACCCTATTTTTCCTGTATTTGAATATTTTTATATTATTTTTACGCTTCTATTGATAAGGGTATTTAATTCAAATACTTTTCTTTCAATAAACACCCACACACACTTTTTAAAAAGAATAAAGACTAAATACGGGTAAGCCTGTTTCTTTAATCAAGGTAGAACCACCCAAATCGGGTAAATCAATAATAGAAGCCGCTTCTACGACATTAGCCCCCAAACGGTTTAATAGACGATTAGCCGCTAGTAGCGTTCCACCCGTTGCAATTAAGTCATCAATTAATAAAACACGTTGCCCTTCTTTTACCGCATCGACATGAATCTCAACCGAGGCTTGCCCATACTCTAAATGATATTCTTCACCAACCGTCTCAAAAGGAAGTTTACCTTTCTTACGGATAGGAATAAAGCCAAGATTAAGCTCATAGGCGATAACGCTTCCAATAATAAACCCTCTTGCATCAACACCAGCCACCAAGTCTAATTGTTGCTGCATATAGCGAGCTACAAAAATATCAATCAGCATACGGAAAGTACGGGGGTTTTGAAGGACAGGGGTAATATCCCTAAAAGTAATGCCCTGTTTAGGCCAATCAGGAATAGAGCGAATAGATTGACCAATCATTTCTACAGGATTATATTGCATGGTATCGTTCCTAAAAATTCACGCCAAATTATAGCCTGTAGCAATTCATTCCGCAGTAAAAACAAGCTATTTACCAGATTTTGATAAGAGGGTATATTTACTACATATAAACAACTACACCGAGCTAGCATAAAACACGCTATTGATACTAAGTTACCAAACTATTTTTAAAGGTATTTATACAACCAACACTAACTGTCATACACTACTTTTTCTACCACATCACATCTCACCCAGCATCATAGTAACTTTCTGCTAACATCAATTGAAACAAAAGCATATCACTTGCATTTCTACCAATACCATTCTCTTTGTTTCTTTCTCCTAATCTAGGGTAAAATAATCGCCAATAACAAACTGGATATTGGGTTATGAAACTTTCTCAACAATACCTCCAAACAGGTCGTCAAACTATCACGATTGAAGCAGAGGCCTTATTGTTACTAGCAAATCGCTTAGATGAGGCATTTACACAAGCCGTTCAAACCTTACTTGATTGCAAAGGGAGGGTTGTTGTTACGGGTATTGGTAAATCAGGTCATATCGGTCGTAAGATTGCCGCCACCCTTGCCTCTACAGGCTCTCCCGCTTTTTTTGTACATTCTGCAGAAGCCGTACATGGTGATTTGGGTATGATTACTGGTGAAGATGTTGTTATTGCCATTTCCTATTCAGGACAATCCAATGAGCTATCGACTATTCTTCCTGTTATTCGCCGTTTAGGTACTAAAATCATCTGTATCTGTGGGAATAAGGACTCTGATTTAGCAAAATTAAGTGATATTTTCCTAAATGCTCATATTGAGAAAGAAGCCTGCCCTCTTGGTCTTGCACCCACCGCTAGTACAACAGTAACGCTGGCATTAGGCGATGCTTTAGCAGTCGCTTGCCTAGAAGCACGTCATTTTGGTGCATCTGATTTTGCTCGCTCTCACCCCGGCGGTGCATTAGGAAGACGTTTATTAACACACGTCTATGATGTGATGCGCCAAGGGGATACTCTCCCTATTGTTTCACCCGATACACCACTAACCCAAGCCCTTGAGGTTATGTCTAAAAAACATATGGGAATGGTGATTATTATCAATCCAGATAACGAGCCAATGGGTATTTTTACAGATGGTGATTTACGGCGACTCATCCAAAAGAAAGGGGATATTCGCCCCTATACACTGGGAGAAGTGATGTCTAAATCTCCTAAAACTATTCTTGATACCACCCTTGCTATAGAAGCAGCCAGTATAATGGAATCTGAGAAAATCTCACATATTCTTGTTATTAATACCAAGGGTAAGCTAGTTGGTGCAGTTCATATGCATGACCTTATGGTTAAAAAAGTAATTTAGAGGCAAATATAAATGACTAAACTACGACATCCTTCTGAAACACTTATTCTCTCTAAAATTCCAGAAACGATCCGTTCTCGTGCTGAAAATATCCGTCTTATTGCTTTTGATGTAGATGGCGTACTCACCGATGGCTCACTTTTTTATAGTGATACAGGGGAACAATTAAAGCGCTTTAATGCCTTAGATGGACATGGTTTCCGAATGCTGCAACAAAGTGGAATTAAAGTCGCACTGATTACAGGTCGAAGTGGCGGCATTGTTACTCGCCGAGCTGCCGAACTGGGGATTAGTTTACTTTACCAAGATGCACGCGATAAAGGCAAACTAATTGAAGACATTGCGACAGAGCATCAACTCACGCTTGAGCAAATTGCCTATATGGGTGATGATATTATTGATTTAGAAGCCTTACGCAAAGTCGGTCTGGCAGCAACCGTTCCTCATGCTCCTTTCTATATTCAACAAGCCTCTCACTGGGTAAGTACGATTGCAGGAGGGCAAGGGGCAGCTCGAGAACTAACTGATATTATTCTTTCTGCTCAAGGGCTATTAGGTGCATTTTTACAAGGTAGCACTCTTGTCCGTGGTATCGCGATACAATAAATACTATGAAAGAAAGACTTCCTACGTTTATTGCCTTATTTTTATTGATTATCCTTGTTATTGCAACATGGTGGGCTGCGGATTATACACAAAGAGCCATACCTATTGAACCACCTGTGCAAATTACCCATGAACCTGATGCATGGTCAGGTAATTTTGTAATGATTTCATCTGATAATCAAGGTATTGCAACCAATCGGCTAACTGGAACACAGTTGGTACACTATCCTGATGATGATTCTTATGAAGCAAGTCATGCTACCTTATTTGGGATTCGTCCTGATACGCCTCGTACACAAGCAAGTGCCGATAAAGTAACACTAAAAGACAAAGGTGATTTTATTCTAATGCAAGGTAATGCCCATATTCACCGCTTCCCTAGTGAAGATACCTCCGCATTAGATATTCGTAGTGAAGAACTCACCGTTTTACCTAATGAGAGTATTATTAAAACAGATAAACCAGCTGATGTACTTCAAGGCAATTCTCGTATGCAAGGGAAAGGAATGATTTACAATAATAAGACACGTCGTTTAGAAGTATTTGCCAATACGGATGTTGTTATTTCTCCACAAGATATTAATAAAGCAAACAAGGATAAACCATAATGAAGAAGCTTATACTAACATTAAGCCTAATGAGTGTACCGTTTTTGGTTAATGCACAAACAACAGCACCTGAAGAGCCAGAAATTTTAGTGGTTTCTGATTCACTTAGCTATGATGATATTAATAAAACAAGCCAATTTACGGGAAATGTTATTCTCACCAGAGGATTAATGCGCCTAACTGCAGATACACTTCATATCACTACAGATGATAAGGGGGCTCAGCACGCTCAAGCAACCGTATCCACCTCTCCCAAAATTACCATTTATGAGGAACGCCCCGATACCTATGAAATCATCAATGCTGAGGGAAAACTAGCGACATATGATGAAGACACCGAAATCATGCATCTTAAAGGGCAAGCTGTTGTTACACGTCAAATCTGTGGAAAAACAATTGATCTGCTAAGAGGCGATACCATTACCTACAATAGCAAGAAAGGGACATATCTTGCCACAGGTGGTGCTAATGCGCCTGATAAAACGCGTGTTCGCTCTGTTTTCCAAGCTCGTTCTAAAGCAGATGCCGCTATTGCTGAATGCCAAAAACGATACCAAGGCAAACCCATGCCCTCAAAACTTACTCGATAATTTACTATGACAGCTACACTAGATCATTATACCGATTCAGGCAAATTAACCGCAGTCGGATTACGTAAAACTTATGGCAAAAGGACGGTTGTTCAAGATGTAACCCTTGAAGTATCTAGCGGTGAAGTAGTCGGTTTACTTGGCCCAAATGGGGCAGGAAAAACAACCAGCTTTTATATGATTGTAGGGCTTGTTCCTGCTGACTTTGGTCGCATTGAAATTGATGGGCATAATATTACTGCCCTTCCAATTCATCGCCGTGCGAGAATCGGTTTATCCTATCTACCTCAAGATGCATCTATTTTTCGCCGTTTGAGTGTTGAACAAAATATTCGTGCGGTTTTAGAGCTTCGTGAAAACCCTCAAACAGGAAAAAAACTTAATAAAACACAAATTAATGAAGAGCTTGAGAATTTACTCAAAGAATTACAAATTACGCATATTCGTGAGAACCAAGCCCTCTCTTTATCAGGTGGCGAACGCCGCCGTGTCGAAATTGCTCGGGCACTTGCCACACACCCTCGTTTTATTTTATTAGATGAACCTTTTGCTGGCGTTGACCCTATTGCTGTCATTGAAATTCAACGGATTATTCGTTTCCTGAAAGAACGTAATATCGGTGTTTTAATTACCGACCACAATGTAAGAGAAACACTTGGTATTTGTGATCGTGCCTATATTATCTCTGAAGGAACAGTTTTAACTAGTGGCTCACCTGATGAAATCATCAATAACCCAGATGTACGCAAAGTTTACCTTGGTGAACACTTTAAGATGTAAAAAGGCTCTCTTCCTATAAGAGCCTTTAGGTAATACAAAATTATTTTTGCAAAATAACGGCAAAAAAGTAGGTTTTAATGATCTTGCCTAGATGAATAACATCCAGTACCACACAGGTAAAAAATTATTCTCCCCTTTTAGATGGTGTAAAAATACTCTGTCACACCAGAAAACGAGGTAATAAGCCGACTATTACCTCTTTATGACGATAGCATAAGAAATTTTATAACTACTTATTATTTATTTACAATTTAATTTTTTCAATAAATAGATTGATAAATCAATACCTTAGTTCCTATTTTTGCTACTGTAACGTTCTTCTAACCCTATTTCCCCTATCAACACCCTTGATAAATCTATGAATCAGTATAAACTAGAGGAGTAGTATTCAAATTAATGAGTGGCATTCATTCATTATGATTTACGTCAGTAATTTATTCTGACAAATAACATCATAAAGGAGCATTCTTATGAATTTACACATCTCTGGTCATCATCTTGACATTACCCCTGCCATCAATGATTATGTACAGAAAAAACTCGACCGTGTACTACGACATATTGATAATATCATTGATATACAAGTCATTCTCTCAAAAGAACCACTTAAACAAAAAGCAGAAATGACACTACGCGTTCCGGGTAAAGATATTCATGCTGAATCTATTGATGACAACCTTTATGCTGCCATTGATTTACTGATTGACAAGATTGATCGTCTTGTCGTTAAACACAAAGAAAAACAGAAAAAGTTTGTCTAAACCCTTATTCAGTCGTATTTTTGTTTAATCAACAACACTCGCTTATTTGTTGATTACTCAAGATACCATTCACTGAATACTTTTTTAAATACTCAAAAATACCCATTAGTGGTCATACTAATGGGTATGCTTTTACTTTACGATATTTTATGGTATAAAGGCTTGTTATCATTCATTGGTTATTGTTAGCTAAGTATATTGATACGATTTAACCATGCTGTCATAATCATTTATTTTAATTCTTCTGAGACATCTATACGACAATAGTGTAAACAAACGACAGCTTTTTTTATTTTTTTATCCTTTCTGAGGAAATTCATCTTATAATCATGGTCATGAATCAATTATCTTCTATATTATCGCTCCAGAATATCCTATTGGATATTACTGCGACAAGCAAAAAACGAGCCTTTGAACAAGTGGCCTTACTGTTTGAAAATAATGAAGGGATTGCCCGTTCAACAGTATTTGATGGTTTATTTTCTCGTGAGCGCCTAGGCTCAACAGCCCTAGGACACGGTGTGGCTATTCCGCATGGACGTATTCCAAAACTGGAAAAACCCCATGCCGCCTTTGTTCGTCTATCAACACCTATTCCTTTTGATGCACCTGATGGTAAGAATGTGCAATTATTAGTCTGTTTACTCGTACCTGAAAGTGCGACACAACAGCATTTAGACTTACTAGCGGCTATTGCGCAGAAACTCTCTGATGATACGATTTATCAGCAACTGCTCACTGAAACAGATCCTCAAACCATTCTTAACCTACTAAGCTAATTCAGACAGACCAATGCCTTTAGCGTTGGTCTTTATTTTTTCTTTTGAGTGAGCTATCGCTATGCTATCTATTCAAGAACTTATTGATGACAACGCTGAAGCCCTTAAATTTTCATGGAAAGCGGGTCAAGTATCCGCTGGGCGATCTTTACCAAAATCAATTGATGCCGCTGCTGATTTAGTAGGACACCTTAATTTTATTCACCCTGCTCGCATTCAAGTTTTTGGAAAAGAGGAAATTGACTTTTTTAATCAACTTTCCCCCGTTCATCAAGAGAGAGCCTTAATTGATTTGGCAGAAGGAGGCGTTCCTGCATTAATTATGGCAGAGACATCAGAAGCCCCTCAAAATATCATTCTCTTCTGCCAACGAAGCAAAATCCCTTTACTCTACTCTCCTTTCAATTCAGCCAAAGTCATTGATGTTTTGCGTGTTTATTTAGCACGCCGTTATGCTCCCACAACAACCGTACATGGTGTTTTTATGGACGTATTGGGGCTTGGCGTACTCATTACAAGTGAGTCTGGCTTAGGTAAAAGTGAGCTTGCTTTAGAACTTATTTCCCGTGGGCATGGTTTAGTAGCAGATGATGCAGTAGAGTTTTCTCGCACAACTCCCACACTTATAGAGGGACAATGCCCTGAATTGCTCCGTAATTTATTAGAAGTTAGAGGGTTAGGGCTACTTGATATTCGTACAATCTTTGGTGAAACATCTGTTCGCCGCAAAATGTCGTTAAAATTAATTGTGCATCTTGTCCGTGCGAATAATGAAAAATTTGAACGTTTACCTATTCAGGATCAAACACAAGATTTATTAGGATTACCTGTACGTCGTGTAATGCTACAGGTGGCAGCTGGACGTAACTTAGCTGTATTGGTTGAAGCGGCTGTACGCAATACTATTCTTAAACTAAGAGGGATTGATACACTCAGTGAGTTTATGGAGCGTCAATCAAAAGCTATTCTGGAAAATACCCGTTTATAAGGATATATAATGAGTTCTGTCGTTTTAATTACAGGCATATCTGGCTCTGGTAAATCTGTTGCCCTTAAAAAGCTCGAAGATTTAGGCTATAACTGCGTAGATAATCTTCCTGTTGCACTACTCCAAGCCTATATTCAACAAACCCTTGAAAATGATATTTCTCAAATTGCTGTAGCCATTGATATTCGCTCTCATGGCAATATTAATCATCTACCAGAAATTATTAACAAACTCCGAGCAAAAGGCATTCCCATTAAAGTAATTTTTTTAGATGCCAATACCGAGACATTATTGCACCGTTATTCTGAATCACGACGTGCTCACCCTCTTACGCAAAAGCTCAAACACGAGCTAGGATATACACCATCGTTGGAAGAATGCATCAAACACGAAAAAAAATTATTACAACCACTAAAAGAAACAGAACATACCATTGATACCTCAACCCTTGCTCCTAGCCAGTTACGTGCATGGGTACAAGAATTAAGCGAAGTTCAACCAGGAGAAATGTTACTCACTTTTGAATCTTTTGCTTTTAAGAAAGGGCTACCTAGTAGCGCTGATCTTGTTTTTGATGTAAGATGTTTACCTAACCCTTATTATGATATTAATTTAAGACAACTAACAGGTCGGGACAAAGAAGTAGTAGATTGGTTATCCCAGTACGATTGCGTACATGACCTGATTAACGATATTACTGCCTATATTCAAAAATGGCTTCCTTTTTATATGCAGGATACTCGTAGTTATCTAACCGTAGCAATTGGCTGTACTGGTGGTCAGCATCGATCCGTTTACGTTGCCGAAGCACTTGCAAAACGCTTTAGTCATCATCAGCCATTATGCGTAAGACACCGTGCCCAAGCACAGTTTTATAGTGATATATTATGATAAATAAATTTTTAATGATACTAACCTGTACACTTCTTTCAAGTACAGTATTTGCCCAAAACTCACCCACAGTTGAGGCAGGCAATAAAAACCATTTTCGTATCACCGTAAATGGTATCTTCCCTGAATCACCTGATTATGCAGATAAACGCTTTCAAGGGATTGATTTATCATCAGAAGACGATGAGGTTATCGATAGCAAAGAGGTGGCTGTTTCACTAAGTAATTCAGCACTTAAACCACATAATGAGCCTAAACTTCGTTTAAATGCCTCTCATGCCAAACGCGGTAAGGCTTATACCGTTAATGGAAAACGTTATGTACCATTTGCTAAAATCAGTGAGTTCTCACAAGAAGGAGTTGCCTCTTGGTATGGACCTGGTTTTCATGGACGTAAGACAGCCAATGGTGAATCTTATAATCAACATGCCCTAACGGCGGCACACAAAGAATTACCGCTTAACAGTGTTGTAAAAGTAACACGTGTTTCTACAGGTAAAAGTGTTATCGTACGCATTAACGACCGTGGGCCTTTCCATGGTAATCGTGTCATTGACCTTTCTTATGCTGCAGCCAAAAAGTTAGGGATTGATAAAAAAGGATCAGATAAAGTTAAGATAGAGCTTGTTAATCATAAAGCCAAGAAAAATATCTTATAAACTATCAAATAGTTATACAAAAATCCCCATCATTGATATTCAATTGATGGGGATTTTTTAGGGAGATTTATATCACTATCCCATTTAATAACCAATAGTTTTACCTTCTGGATTTCTTGGATCAGAATATCCGTAAAATCCATTACGTCCTGCTTGAATAATCTGTACTCTTCCCATTGGTGCTTTTTCTTTGACATTATAGCCTTTGGCTTTCAGTAAGGCTAATGTATCAGGACTTAGCCCTTCCTCTACCCGTAACTCATCAGGCAACCATTGATGATGTACCCGTGGCGTAACAATAGCTTCTGCTGGGTTCATCCCATGATCAATCACATTAATAATACTTTGTAAAACAGTTGTAATAATACGAGCCCCTCCCGGACTTCCTGTTACTAACCAAGGTTTATTATCTTTCATCACAATAGTTGGCGTCATAGAAGAAAGTGGACGTTTATAAGGCGCAATAGCATTCGCATCACCCCCAATCAAACCAAAACCATTAGGAACACCTGGCTTAGCAGAAAAATCATCCATTTCGTCATTTAATAAAATTCCCGTCCCTTTTGCCACAATACCACTACCAAAATTAAAGTTGAGTGTATAGGTTACCGCAACCGCATTACCATATTGATCCATCACTGAAAAATGTGTTGTCTGATCACTTTCATAAGGTTGTGGTTTACCAGGTTTAATATCTGATGCAGGACGTATATTGTCACTTATATTTTGTACTAATGTATTAGCATATTGCTTAGAGATTAATCCAGACACAGGAATTTTTACAAAATCAGGGTCACCTAAATATTCTGAACGATCCGCATAGGCAAGTTTCATACTTTCAGCAAGATAATGAATACTTTTTGCACTATTAACACCATATTCCGTTATAGGATAATGCTCTAACATATTCAATATTTGTACTAAATGAATACCACCTGAGCTTGGCGGAGGCATTGTGACAATTTTATAACCTCGATATTCTCCTATAATGGGTTTACGCTCAATAACCTTATAATTTTTTAAATCTTCCAACGTAATTAAGCCCTTATTAGCTTGCATTTCAGCAACTATCTTTTGGGCAATTTCCCCCTGATAAAAAGCATGAGAACCTTGCTCGGCAATCAATTTTAAAGAGTTGGCTAAATCTTTCTGTACAAGTAAATCACCCTCTTTTAAAGGCTCTCCATCTTTAAAGAAAATAGCTCTTGTTTCTTCCCATTTAGCTAAATTATCTTTTTCATTTTCAAATGTTTTTGCAAGCATAGGACCAACAATAAATCCCTGTTCAGCTAATTTAATCGCTGGACTTAATACCTTATCAAGCGATAAAGAACCCCATTTCTGCAAGGCATACTCTAATCCTGCTACCGTACCGGGAACACCCACTGCCATATGGCTATATAAAGATAAGCCATCGATAACATTCCCCTCTTTATCTAAATACATATCTCGACTTGCTTTAGCTGGGGCAGTTTCTCGAAAATCAATTGTAAAACTTTCAGCACTTTGGGCATCATGTAAGACCATAAAACCACCACCGCCAATATTTCCTGCATTGGGCAGAACAACTGCTAAAGCAAACCCTACCGCTACCGCAGCATCAACAGCATTTCCTCCTTGCTGTAAAATCATCGCCCCTACTTCACTTGCCAATGCTTGTTCACTCGCAACCATACCCTTTTTAGCATAAACAGGATAAAAAATATCATGTGCACTGTCATAACGAGCTGCCGCTAACTGGGTACTAGAAAGAGAATTATTGGATGTACTTGCTACAGCCGTATAACCACTTAATGCAATAGCAATGACTAAGGTATTAACTATAGATTTTTTCATTAATTTTTTCATCATATCTCCTCTAATTGATATATGGTAAACACTTAATAAAAACAAATAGTTAAACAGTAAACAATTTCTTATATCTTGTCAAATTCAAATTATTTAGATAATTTCCTAGAAATAACTCCTCCTACCCTAAAAGTCCTTACCCCTCTACCTTGTATTATTCAATTAAACATCTTCTTTTTATATCGCATTGTAAAAATATTTATTTCCTTTATAAATAAAGCACAAAATTTATTTTAATTTGTAATTAATTATGTTGAAACAATTTAATTTATATCTTAGAATGAGAATGGTTATCATTTAAACTATGTAAAGGTATTCTTTTCAATGCAAAAATCAACAATAACACTCCTTATCTCCAGCACTTTTCTTATCAATATACCCACTTACGCACAAAATAATTCAGAGACATTAGAAACAATTTCTGTTGTTAGTAATACAGCGCCTATTCAGGCAGGTGCATCCGTCATGCTAGCTGAAGATATTGCTCGCAAACCAACACGAACGGGAAATATTACCGAGCTATTAAAAAATAATCCAGCCGTTCAATTTAGCGGAACAAGTAATAGTTCAACCCAAGCAGGTGAAATTGCTCCTGATTTAGTCAGTTTTCATGGTGAGCCTTACTATAATAATAGTTACTTGATTGATGGTTTATCTAATAATGACCTACTCAATCCTGGGTCTAGCAATGGAGGCTATAAATCGGCAGAAGATTTCACACAACCAACCTCTATGTATATTGCCCCTGGCTCTCCTGAATCCTTTTATATTAATAGCTCTCTATTCAAAAATATTACCGTCTATGATAGCAATGCTCCTGCCAAATACGCTCGATTCACGGGCGGCGTAATTGATGCAGAAATTAAAGACCCTGAATTATCCCGTCATAGTGGCTCTATTAGTTATCGTACTACTCGAGATAGCTGGACAAAATTCCAACTTAATGAACAAGAACAAATAGACTTTGAAAATGCCTTTGCAGAAAATAATCTTCAACCACAATTTACCAAACATATTGTTGATTTAACACTCAATCACCCACTTTCAGATAAAAGCGGTCTTTTATTTAGCTATAACCGTACACAGTCTAAAATGCCTGAATATCATCAAGGATTAGATCGTTGGGAAAAAGAAAGGCGATTAGCAGAAACCTACTTATTAAAAGGTTCTTACCAACTGCATGATAACCATACGCTATTAGGTACTATCCTCTACTCACCCCATAAAAATATTTACTACAATGACAATGTGAAAAATGGACGTTATGTGAGTGAAGGCGGGGGTTGGCGAGTCAATCTACACTCACGCTACCATGCTGATTGGGGAACGGTAAAATCTGATCTTGCCTACCAATATAATTTAAATAAAATTGCTTATGATGCAGGGGCTAATTACTATAACTGGGTTGGCAATCAGTTGTTACCTAAAGCAAATACAACATGGTGCACTACAAAAAATGCCAAAACAGGTAAATGCTTATATAAACGTGAGGGCGGTATTGGAGAACTCTCTTCTCACTTAAATACGTGGACACTTAAACAAGATTATGAACTTAATACCCTTAATTTAGGTAATACGGAACATCTACTTTCTTTTGGTTGGTCAGTTGATTTTTCTCGAGCTCAATCAGAACGCCCTGAAGCAGTACGATATATGCAATCTATACTTCATTATAAAAATAACAAGAATAAAACAATCAAAATTGCCCCTAATTACTCCACACTTTCCAAAAATACAGCAATAGATTGTGTAGATTGTATTCCTGGCGAGCAATTTCAAAACCGAATGATATATTATCCAGCATTCCGAGCAAAAGCCAACGTCAATAACTATAATCTTTATTTATCAGATGAAATATATTGGAATCGTTTTAAACTCATTCCAGGGGTAAATATTAATTATGATAGTTTCTTAAAAAATCTTAATATTGCTCCCCGCTTTGCCTTTAATATCAATGTATTAAAAGATGATAGTTTTAATATTACAGGTGGCTTTAATCGTTATTTTGCTGGCAACTTACTCACCTACGCACTTAGAGCAAATATTCCTTGCAACCGAGAAATGCATCGTTTTGTGGATAAAACAGGTAAGGGACAATGGCAGATGGGAGATTGTACAAAAAACTCTCCTTCTTGGGCAAATGCACAAGATTTAAAAACACCCTATAGTAATGAATATAATGTAGGCTTTAACTATTCTTTTGCTAACCAAACCGTCGTCTTTAACTGGGTACACCGTAAGAGCCAGCGCCAATTTACACCATTTACCACTGAAGAAGGTAAAAAAATCATGTCAAATGATGGTGAAGGGCTTACGAATACCCTTACACTTAGTTTACAAAATAACCAACCCTATCAAGTGGGTGGTATTGTACTCAATTATCGCCTAGGTGCTCGTTATCAACATCGTAAGACAAATTACCACGGTAACTATGATGAAAGCCTAGTAGCTGATGTCACCAATAGTCGCTACCCCTATTATCTATTTGAGGGAAAACGCTATGAGTCAGCCAGTGATCTACCTCCTTTTAACTTTAATCAACCATGGGAAGCTTTCTTAGAATTACAAACCGATATACCGAGCTGGTATCTTAAATGGACACATTCTTTAAATTATCGAACAGGCTACAAATCCTATAATCGTTATACCGTAGAAAATTGTGCTTTATCTAGCCAACCTCAAGCCTGCGGTAATCATACAGGCGGTGTTTATGATTATCGACTTAAAAAGTATAAAGGTAAAGCAACATTAGACTGGCATTTACAGTGGACGCTGACCATTCATCAACAGCAAAAATTAGAAGTTAGTCTTGATGTTCTCAATGTACTTAATAGCCGAGTAGCCACCGCTAGCCCAAACTCTCAATACCTAGGCGGAACAGAAACCCAAAGCCCTACAAGCTATGAATTAGGTCGTCAATTTTGGTTAGGTATGGCATACCATTGGTAAACTAGAGGGATATTTAAAAAGCTATGTTTAGTAATTAACTAAACATAGCCTTAAAATTATTATCTACCTTTTTAGTATATTAGATAATAGTAATAATAACCTATCTAAAACTTCATGCTAAAACTCGCAAAATAGTTCCGCCCCGGGGCTGTATAGCGTGCAATATCACCCTCTCTTTCCCTATGTACTGAGCTACTAGAACTACGGCGTACAGACTCCCAAGTGCTATACTCTTTGTTAAAGAGATTATAAACACCTACATTCAGTGTCATATTTTTTCCTATTTGATAATAACCTAGTAAATCTACCGTTGTCCAAGGTTTAGAATCAAAATTAGTTACTTTAACATGTGTAGATGAATGATCTTGATATTTAGGATTAACTCGTCTTGTTGCTAATTCCCTTACATCTTTTTCTTTTGAATGTGTCACAATTAAAGAACCTCCCCATTTTTCTGAAGGGTCATCATAATTAAGTGATACCACAAAGCGAGGAGGTTGTATCGCATCAAACGGATATAATAATCCCAATTTTAGTTCATCATTTACAACACTTGCTTTTTTAGGTTTTGTTCGCTCATAAGTAATCCGTGTACTAAACCCTGACGGAATGGCACTAATAATTGAATGAAGATCAAACCATCCCTGAATACCATAGCCCTCAATAGATGCATTAGAAAAATTATAGCTTTGAGCAATTGGTTTAGTTTTATGAAAAGCAAAACTAATTAAATCCTTATAATTACTAATAAATTTATTTGCTTCTATATAACCCCACTTGCCATTAACACTTACATTAAACTCATGGTGAGTAGATGTTTCTGGCTTCAAATGATCCGTTGGATGTTTATCCAATCCTGACCAACCATAAATTTCTTGGAAACTTGGGTTTCTAAAACCAGTAGAATAGTTATAACCGATACTAATATTCTCTATTGGTCTTATTATCGTACTAAACTGATACGATGTATTTTTATACTTTCTTTTTGTTAAAAATACCCTATTCCCCCATACTTTATCTCGATCTATACGGAAACCTGCACCAATATCCAACCAATTACCAATAGTAATTTGATTATTTATACTGAAATATCTATTTTTCCCTTTAATCTTAAAGGAACAAAGATCTCTCTGCCACTGACATCTATCCGCATTTCTTATAATCCGTGCATCTTCTCGCCCTAAAGGACCAGGAACATATATATCACCATTCTTATTCTTCTCGTCAGGTAATCCTCCATATCGAATAAAATAAAAGGCTTCATTTTCTTTAACTTTATAGTGCGATCCACCACCACTAATATTCAGACGATAAGCCCAATTATCAAAGTTAAAACTTTTATTGTATTTTAAACCAACGTGTTTATGTGTTTCTTGATAACTTACCTGTTGAATATCCTCAGAAGACCCTGGTTTATCCTTACTAGCACGGCAATTTCTATCTGCTTTAGGGTACTTACTACAATTAAGCTCTCGGTAATCTGAATTAATACCAATTTTTTGGAAATCTAAACTTAATTCAAGCCTATCTCCCCATTTAGATTGCGGTTCAAGAACGTATCTTAGACTTTGGCGTTGTTTACGGTGTACTTCTGTACTAAAGCGAGATTTTGTATAAACCATCGGAGCATACGCACCCATCATAATATCGTCAAGATATTTTCCCCCACTACTAGGATTTGGTGTCGTATTTAAGAAGTCACTCATCATTTCATCATATCTTTGTTTTCTCTTGTCATATTCTCGCCAAGCCTTATCCTCCTTGCTATCAATATGATTTTTATTATATTCTTTCATTTTGGCATAAAACTCTCTATTTTTTTTCATAAATTCTTGAATATCTTTTTCAAATAAATCCCAGTTAAATCCATCAGGATAATTACGGTCTTTATAAATATCGTCATCATATTTGGGTTCTCTCGGTCTTTTAGGACGCGGATCATCAAAATCTGGACGGCGAGGTGATATATCATAATAAGCCTGAAGTGTCATATCACGCGTCAGATAACGCTGTTTTGTATCTTCAAAAATCCCCTCGATGGATTGATTAGGCGTTAGTTGATAGGTGAGGCGAGCTAAATAAGAATGACTAGTACTCTTCAATGGATCAGGCATTGTTCTATCTGGACCTGTATAATCTTTAGCAGAAACAACCTCTTTGGGATGTACCATTTGTTTTAGCTGTTCTAATTCTTCTGGTGTAAACTGCCTATTTGGATCACGATGTTGACTTTTATACTCTTTCATCGCCTCCTCTAATGTATGAAACCTTGTTAATTTAGCGAGATAAAAAGGGTCTGTACACGTTTCACACTTATAAAATAGACTATTTTTCCCCCAAGTTTCATTAGGCTTATCAGTATATAACTTATATTTATCAACAAAAGCACCCAATCGTTGAATCTCATATTTCTTATTCGCCACATTATCATGTACTTTTGTTTCTTTACCATTACGATAAGTATATTGGAAAAGCCCTTTTAGTTTATCCATGTCAAACGCAACACCTACCGATTGCATCCACTGACTATCTTTTCCACTATAAGCAGTTTTACTCGTCAATGCAAATTTCTCTCCAGGTGATAAAATATCATCTACATTTTTAGTTCTAAAATTAACACTTCCACCTAATGCACCACTCCCTGTTGTTAAAGAATCTCCCCCTTTATTAATTTCGACTTTTGAAAGATTTTCCAGTTCAACTTCATTTCTTGCTCCACTACCTGCTGGCTGCCAATAATAAGCACTCCCAGCGGCTACATACGATTGAAGCTGAGGAAGTCCATCGACACTAATAGCTACTCGATTACTATCCACACCGCGTATCGCAAAACCTGCAGATCCTCCCCTATTTTGTTCAACAACCGATACCCCAGCATCATAGCGAATAAGGTCTCTAATATTATTAACCTGTTGTTTTTCTAATTGTTCAATATTTTTCACAATCTTTGAATTACTTAAAAGCTCCTCCGTATTTGCAGTAACACTAATCTCCGCTAACTCTGTTGGATTATCTACATCCTTTTCCTGCACATTTGCATAAACATAAGAAAAGGGTAACTGTGTAAACACACCAGTTACCGCTATTATTACTTTTTTATACTTAATTTGCTTACTGAATAACATTCAATATTTCCTCTATATTCATATTAAAAAAACAAGAGGTAACCATTCATTAGAATTCATTACCTCTTATAGACATAAAGAAATTTGATTTTCTTTAATAAAGCACTACCTATACTGTATTAATAGTAGTCAATAATATTTTAAATAGAATAGAAACAATTCTCAATATCATTTGTGTTATTATTAAATTATTTAATGAAATGTAAATCTTGTTAGATAATATTAATAACCAAGGACAATATACTATTTATTTTCTATAAAAATCTTTTAAAAAATTACATTTCTATCTTGAATTTAAACTTTATAAAATAATGCCATTCCTATTGAATATTTATCGATAACTTAAAACAAAATTAAACCTCGCAAACCCATAACTTCCAGTAAATACCCACTCTTTTAATAACAAACAAAAATCGCCCAAATAATAATCTGGGCGATTTTAGTTTAAAGCTAAAGAATAATATTATTAATGGTCACTCGCTTCTGCTGCACCAATACCTGTCATTGAACGAGCATATTGTGCTACAAAACCTGCTTTATCCTTAGTTGCTTGAGCTGATTTATCCGTAATAGAAACTACCCATGCCACAATAAACGCTAATGGAATCGAGAACATGGACGGATTACTATAAGGGAAGATCGCCTCTTGGTAATGTAATACACTCACCCATACCGTTGGTCCTAATACAATCAAGACAATAGCCGCTACTAAACCAGCAAAACCACCTAATACCGCACCACGTGTAGTGAGTCCTTTCCAGAACATACTTAACACTAAAATCGGGAAGTTAGCCGAAGCAGCAACCGCAAAAGCCAGTCCCACCATAAAGGCAACATTTTGATTTTCAAATGTAATACCTAAAACAATCGCAACAATGCCAAGACCTAAGGTCGCTAACTTGGTCACTCGGATTTCTTCACGTTGCGTGGCTTTACCTTTACGGACAACAGAAGAGTAAATATCATGGCTAATCGCTGATGCACCCGAAATAGTCAAACCAGCTACTACCGCTAAGATTGTCGCAAAGGCAACAGCAGAAATAAAGCCTAAGAAAGTATTACCACCCAATGCACCAGATAAGTGGACAGCAACCATATTTGTACCACCAATCATTTCATAGACGGTTTTACCATCTTGGAAAATAGCCGTAAAGAATTCAGGATTTCCTTTGATAATAAAGACAATAGCACCGAAACCGATAATAAAGGTTAATAAGTAGAAATAACCAATCAAACCTGTTGCTACCACAACTGATTTACGTGCTTCTCGTGCATCTGGTACAGTAAAGAAACGCATTAAGATATGCGGTAATCCAGCTGTTCCTAACATCAAACCGAGACCTAAAGAAAGAGCATCAATGGGATTTTGCACTAAACCACCAGGTGCAAGAATAGCAATCCCTTTTTCATGAATTTCTGTTGCTCTTTGGAACATACTTTCAAAGCTAAAGTCAAATGTATAAAGAATCATAAATGACATAAAGGTTGCCCCTCCTAGTAAAAGGACAGCTTTAATCATTTGTACCCATGTTGTCGCTAGCATACCACCAAATAATACATAGGCAACCATCAAGATACCCACAATAATGACCGCTGAAAGATAATTCATTCCAAATAATAGTTGGATTAACTTACCAGCACCTACCACCTGTGCAATTAAATATAAAAGTACCACAATAAGCGAAGAAGTCGCTGCAAATAAACGCACTGGGGTCTCTTGTAAACGATAGGCAATCACATCTGAAAAAGTAAATTTACCTAAGTTTCGTAATCGCTCAGCCACAAGAAATAACACAATTGGCCAACCAACCAAGAAACCTGTCGAATAAATAAGACCATCAAACCCTTTGGTAAATACCATAGCGGAAATACCGAGGAATGAAGCCGCTGACATAAAGTCGCCTGCAATGGCCAGACCATTTTGATAACCACTAATACCACCGCCTGCTGTATAGAAATCTTTGGTCGATTTACTTTTAGCCGCTGCCCATTTTGTGATCACTAATGTCGCACCCACAAAAATAATAAACATGACAATAGCGGTTATATTAAGATTTTGTTTTTCAACTTCACCTGTAAAAGCATCTGCCCATACCACACCTGAACAGAGTAATCCTGCTATGGTTGTTATCCATTTATTTTTCATCTTCTGCTCCCATGACTTCTTTAACAACATCTTGTGTTATTTTTTCAAATTTACCATTTGCAAAATATACATAAATAGCGGTTATCACAAACGAAAAAATAATCACAAATATCCCAACATAGATACCCCAAGTAGTAACACCATCAGGATTTACTTTAGTCGCAAATAATTCGGGATTTGTCCCAATTACCCAAATAAAAGCAACATACATCACAAATATAATAAAAGAGAAACTCCAGCCAAATACACTTTTTTGGCGTGACATTTGCTGAAATTTTGGATGAGATAGAATCTTCTCAGCAACAGCTTCTTCTTTAAGTTCTTGATGATTACGCATTATCTTCCTCCATCATCAAATTAAATTAAATAGATAATTTTGTTGATTAGCAAGTTTCATATGTTATGTACCTAACTAGCCGACAAAATCAAGGCTTAAACTTATAATAAAAACTCCTAAAAAATACATTTCACCATCTTAATCGAAACAGAAAAGAAATCCACTTAGTATTAACCTTAATAGTAATAACCATAATAAAAGTAGAATAAATGGTGAGAAAACATCTCTTTTACATTACTAACAGACATAAAAAAAGTGGACTTATAACATCCACTTTTTTTGATTGCTTAGTATATTGATCCTCTTTTTCAGTAAAAAACCGTTTGAAATCAAAAGAGGAAAAATGTATGAATACTTATTTCACGGCATATAAATAAACTTCTACTCGGCGATTTTGTGCACGACCCTCTACGGTTGCATTATCAGCAATAGGATCATGGAAACTACGACCTTCCGTTGAAAGACGAGATGCCTCAATACCATGAGAAGATAAATAATTCACCACACTATTCGCACGATTAACAGATAAAGATTGGTTTAATTGTGCAGAACCTGTATTATCTGTATGCCCAACTACTTTTACACGTAATTGGGGTGATTTTTGCATCTCTTCTGCTAGGGCATTTAACACTGGGAAAGAACCAGATTTAAGTTGATAACTACCACTATCAAATGTAGCTCCCTCTGGGAAATTTACTTTTAGGCTACCATCAGGTAATTGAGTGGTTGAAACACCCAATTTTGAACCTGTCTCATCTACTTTACCAACAAGACGATCCCAGTTATAACCCGTGATACTACCTGCTACAGCACCAATCCCCGCACCAATTAAAGCTGATTTAGAAGAGTCTCCAATCAATGCACCAAGACCAGCACCAATAGCTGCACCAACACCAGCACCTGTTGCTGTATTACCAGCAGTTGAAGCACAACCGGCAAAAATGGTGGTCGTTAATAAAAGAGCGGTTAATTTTGTATATTTCATAAAACCTCCAAAAAGAGAGACAATTTCACTTGATAACTAGCTATACAAGTAATGACGATAAAATACCTATCCATAATTTGCTAGTTTCATCACTATCAAATTATAAAAATATATAACATTTAATATTACCACATAGCATTTTCTATAAGATAGATTATAGGGTAGCATTATGTTAAATCATTTCTAAGCGAATTAAGTACAATCGCTAACTTAATATTAATACTCAAACTAAATAGCTATTTGATATTTAAACCATTCAACTATAAGACTAATGAGGCAATAGCATTACCAATTTATATTCTAAATGCGTTGCTAATCGGAAGGTTAATTGCTCATATTCCTGATACCCTAAAACAGGGTGCATAAACTCTCTCAACCCTCCTTCCCTTGCCAATACTGTTTGTCTATCCCACCAGTATTTAAACGTCTCACTTTTTTGGGATAAATCATCAATAAAGCGAACCACCTCAGGCTCTTCAATACTTGCGACTATATCCGCACGAAACTCTGATACAGCTCGCTTGGCACGTTCTTCCCAATTTAATACAATACTTTTTGCCTTAGGTTCTTGGAAAATAAAGACCAATAAATTAGCCTGTTCTACTTGAGAGAGACAACCATCAAAAAGCTGGTCTAATTGCGGATTAAAATAGAGAATATTCCAATATTTATCCAGAATATAACAAGGCCCATTTACCGCATTAACACACTCGGCTAAATGGCTTGGCAGGCTACCATACTGTGATTTAGCAACATCAGGATCTATAACATCAGCTAACTCAAAAAGATACGCTCGCTCTACCTTATTTAAATGTAATACATCTGCTAGCTTTGACCAAACATGAGCAGATACGGCAACATCTCGCCCCTGCTCAATCCATGTGTACCAAGTAACGCTAATATCACACAGCAAGGCAACCTCTTCTCGCCTAAGCCCCGGTGTTCGCCGACGCTGTCCACCACTCAATCCTGCCATCTGAGGGGTAATACGCGCACGAGCATGGCGAACAAATTCACCCAGTAGTTGCTTTTTTCGAGAAGTTTTCATCTTTTTCTCTATCCATCAGCAAGCTTTCAATTACTCCAATACATTATGTAAAACACGTTTAGCCTTAGCGACTTCAAAACCTGTTCGTTCACAATAATCATCAAATTGATCTTGTCCAATATTACCAATACTAAAGTAACTAGCTTTAGGGTGGCTAAAATAAAAAGCTGATACGCTTGAAGCCGGAATCATAGCATGACTACCTGTAACATGAATACCCACATCCTCAGGGTGCATTGCCTCAAACATCGGAATCATAACACTTAGATCAGGGCATGAAGGATAACCGGGAGCAGGACGAATACCTTGATATTCCTCACCAATAATAGCTTGTAAAGACAAATCCTCTTTAGGTGCATAACCCCATAAATCTGTACGAACACGGTGGTGCAAACACTCAGCAAAAGCCTCTGCCAAACGATCTGCCAATGCCTTAACCATAATTAAGGAATAATCATCCATATCTTTTTCAAATCGTTCTTCATGCACTTCAATACCAAGTCCACCCGTTACCGCAAACATACCAATATAGTCCTTAACACCTGATGATTTAGGTGCAATATAATCAGCTAACGATTTATTGCGTATATCATCGCGTTTTTTATTTTGCTGACGAAGTAAATGCCATGTAAAGAGAGTTTCTGTACGACTTTCATCCGTATAAATTTCAATATCTTCTTCATTCACCGAGTTCGCAGGATAAAAAGCAACCACACCACTTGCTGTGAGCCAACGACCATCAATAATTTTCTGTAACATCACTTGCCCATCAGCATAAATCTTACGCGCTTGCTCTCCAACCGTTTCATTATCCAGAATTTTAGGGAAACTACCCATCAATCCCCATGTCATAAAGAAAGGCGACCAATCTAAAAACTTCACAATTTCTTTAAGATCATACGATTCAAAAATACGGCGACCAATAAATTTAGGTTTAGGTGGTGTATAGTTAGCCCAATCAATAGGTTCTTTATTTGCTCTCGCCTCTTCTAAAGGAATAACAGGGTTCGCTCGGCGATGAGCATGGCGTTGTCTCACTTGCTCATATTCAATCGCTAATTCTTTAAGAAACTTTTCTTTATTGTCTGATACCAAATTAGTACATACCCCAACCGAACGACTAGCATCAGGGACATGAATAACAGGGCCTTCATAATTAGGTGCAATTTTAACCGCTGTATGTACACGACTCGTTGTTGCTCCCCCAATCATTAAGGGGATTTTTTTCTCTCTAAAATAAGGGTCTCGTTGCATTTCAGAGGCAACATAAGCCATTTCTTCCAGACTTGGCGTAATAAGCCCTGATAAGCCAATAATATCGGCATTCACTTCTTTAGCTTTTGCCAAAATATCAGCACAAGGTACCATCACCCCCATATTTTCTACTTCAAAGTTATTACACTGTAGAACAACAGAAACAATATTTTTACCAATATCATGTACGTCCCCTTTAACTGTTGCAATAACAATCTTGCCTTTTGCCTTAACATCACCACCTGCAGCTTGGATCTGACGTTTTTCTTCTTCAATAAAAGGAATAAGATGGGCAACCGCCTGCTTCATCACACGAGCTGATTTCACCACTTGAGGAAGGAACATTTTCCCTTCACCAAATAAATCACCCACCACATTCATTCCATCCATCAGAGGGCCTTCAATCACTTCAATAGGACGTCCCCCTCTTTCAGCCACTTTTAAACGGACTTCCTCTGTATCTTCCACAATAAACTGGGTAATACCATTGACTAACCCATAGGTTAATCGTTCTTCAACAGGTAACTCTCGCCAAGCAAGGTTTTCTTCTTTTTTCTCTGTAGAGCCTTTTATCTGTTCAGCATATTCAACCAACCGTTCTGTAGAGGTACGGTCATCATTGGCATCAGTTTTTCCTACAGGGTCTTTTCGGTTAAGAATCACATCTTCAACCAAATCACGTGTTTTTGTATCTAAATCGGCATATACACCCAACATCCCTGCATTGACAATCCCCATTGTCAAGCCCTCTTTAATTGCATAGTAGAGGAAAACCGTATGAATCGCTTCTCGCATACGTTCATTTCCACGGAAAGAGAAGCTCACATTAGAAATACCACCTGAAATGCGTGCATAAGGTAGATTCTCATGAATCCATTTCACCCCATGGATAAAATCAAGTGCATAATTATCATGCTCTTCAATACCTGTTGCCACAGCAAAGACATTCGGGTCAAAAATAATATCCTCTGGTGGGAAGCCCACCTCATTTACTAAGGTGTGATAAGCCTTAGCACAAATTTCTTTTCGTCTTTCATAATTATCCGCCTGCCCTTGCTCATCAAATGCCATCACCACAACAGCAGCCCCATATTTACGACAAAGACGAGCCTGAGCCAAGAAAGGCTCAATCCCCTCTTTCATAGAAATAGAATTTACAATAGACTTGCCCTGCACACATTTAAGCCCCTCTTCTAGCACTTCCCATTTAGAAGAGTCAATCATAATAGGGACACGAGAAATATCAGGTTCTGAAGCAATAAGATTTAAAAACCGACGCATACTGGATTTGGCATCTAGCATCGCCTCATCCATATTAATGTCAATAATTTGCGCACCATTTTCGACTTGTTGTCGAGCCACTGCCAACGCCTCATCAAATTTTTCTTCTTTGATAAGTCGTAGGAACATCTTAGAACCCGTCACATTAGTACGTTCTCCTACATTGATGAATAGTGTTTGATCATCAATATTTAAAGGTTCTAAACCTGATAATCGTGTTTTGATAGGAACTTCTGGTACTTCTCTGGCATCAAGGGACTGCACCGCTTCTCGAATAGCTTGAATGTGTTCTGGTGTTGTACCACAGCACCCCCCAACCATATTGACTAAACCTGCTTGAGCAAATTCCTGTAAAAGAGCGGAAGTATCTTGTGGCCCTTCATCAAAGCCCGTTTCACTCATAGGATTAGGCAGACCGGCATTAGGATAAACGCATAAAAAAGTATCACAAATCTTAGAAAGCTCTGCTACATAAGGGCGCATTAATGCTGCCCCTAAAGCACAGTTTAGACCAATCGTAATGGGGCGAGCATGGCGAACAGAGTTCCAAAATGCCTCAACCGTTTGCCCTGATAAAATACGGCCTGATGCATCAGTAACCGTACCCGAAATCATAACGGGTAAACGAATACCTCTTTCTTCAAAAACCGTTTCAACCGCAAAAATAGCTGCTTTTGCATTTAAAGTATCAAAAATTGTTTCAATTAAAACAATATCAATACCCCCATCTAATAAACCATTTAGCTGTTCAGTATAGGTTGCAACCAACTCATCAAACGTGATATTACGTGCACTCGGATCATTCACATCAGGGGAAATAGAAGCCGTTTTAGGCTGAGGGCCCAAAGCACCAGCGACAAAACGAGGGTGTTCAGGGGTACTATACTGATCACAAGCCTGACGCGCTAATTGAGCCGATACCACATTTAGCTCATACGCAAGATGAGATAAATCATAATCCCCTTGCGCAACAGAAGTTGCCCCAAAGGTATTTGTTTCAATCACATCTGCACCAGCCGCTAAGTATTGTTGATGAATTTCTAAAATAACATCAGGGCGTGTAAGGCTTAGTAACTCATTATCACCTTTGACATCTTGTTGATGATCGGCAAAACGCTCCCCTCTAAAATCCTGCTCGGTTAGCTTATAGCGTTGAATCATTGTACCCATTGCTCCATCCAGAATCAGGATCTTGCCTTGATTCAAACGGCGTGCAAACTCAGCACCATGTGTATAAGCATCAATAGGATAAGGTAAGCTAGGATATTTCACGATAATCATCACTTCTAAAATTTTAACGATAGAAAATTTTACCATTTACACAACAAAAACTTAATAATTTCCCTATAGAGTGCTGTTATTCACATTCAATGCTTTATAGGTAAAACAGTTTACGCTACAATAGTAACCTCTTGTAAAAGATGATGTATTAAAAGTCTTATGCTTATGGGTTTGTGTCCTATATAAGCGAAGAAAACAGAAAAAGAGTAAATCCAATTCTACGTATCTTTTAATACATCATCTCAATTGATACTCGGTTGGGTGATAAAAATGTCGTACAACTTTACACCCTCCATCAATGATCTTTAGAGGTGCTTTTAACATAGCCAAAAGTAACGACTATGGGGTAAAAGTAAATGGGAAACAGATATTCAATGTAATTAACCTGTACTGCCCCCGCAACGGTAGGCTTTTTTCATAAAAGCGAGTCCGATACCAGCCTTTTAAAGATAATCACATCAGTGATACTTCCTTTAACTTTGTGCGGGGACGCACATTTTTAGAAGATACCTTTTTATGAATATTTCTCCTTTAAAAGTTGCCATTATGGCAGCCTTTGTACCTGTCTGTGCCTTTGCACAAGAAAATACAACGCCATTATCTGAACAATTAGATCCTATTGTTGTAACCGCTTCTCGCACACCAGAAACATTGAAGAATGTGGTGGGGGATGTAACGGTTGTAGATAGTTATCAACTACGTAATAGCCACTCACTGACTATTGCCGACATTCTCAAAAAACAAGCAGGGATACAAACCTATAACAATGGCGGTTCACAAACAACAACAGGCGTTTTTATTCGTGGTGTCGCTGAAAAACAATCCCTTATTATGATTAATGGTATTCGCATTAATGAAACCTTTAATGGGGGGGCTTACTGGTCAGCACTTAGCCCAGCCACTTTTAACCGTTTAGAAATTGTCCGTGGTGCAAGCAGCAGTTTATATGGTTCTAGTGCATTAGGTGGTGTTATCAATGCCATTAGTACACCTGCAGATACAACAGAACAAGGTAATCATTTCTTTGCTGGTATCGGTGCAGGTAGCCGAGGCAAAGTCAATACCTATGCTGGTGTTAATGGTGTACAAGGCAATTTTGACTACCATCTAGCAGGTTCTTTTGCTCGTGCAGATGGTTTTAATGCAACCACACCAGAAAGCGGTACTTCTACTTATAATGCAGATAGGGATGGTTATAAACAAGCTACGCTTAATGGCGCTTTAGGATATAAATGGGCAGATGGTCAGCATATTGGTATTACTTTTTTTAATGGTTATAGCCATAATGACTATGATGCAGGATTACTCACCAACAATATCTATGATATAACTCGCCAACAAGTCTATACCGTTACATCTACTAATCAAATAACACCATGGTGGCAAAGTATTCTTCGTTTTGGCTTTAGTAAAACGAGCTATTTTACCCCTTCATATGATGCTGATTACGGATACGGTGTAAGTACAAATCCCGCCTATAGAGCTAATTCTTACCAACGCCAACTCACATGGCAAAATAATTTTAGTTTAGATGCTAATAATTCCCTATCAACAATCGTAGAACGTAATATTGAGAGTGGTGTCGCAAATAACTATGCTCCTACAAAATCTCATCGAACCACAAACGCACTAGGACTAATCTATCGAGGACACTTTAACCGCCATCATATTCAAGCTAGTATTCGTAATGATAATTTTTCTGACTATGGTCATAAAGTAACAGGTAGTTTGGGTTATGATTTTGATATTACTAACGCTTTATCTATCGGTATAGCAGGTAATACGGGTTTTAGAGCACCTACATTCCAAGAACAATTTGGAACTTATGGTGGTAACAAAACCATTGCCCCTGAGAAATCACGTAATATAGAAGCACATATTACTTACCGTACAGATAGCACTACCTTACAAGCAACGGTTTTCCATAATACCATCAAAGATCTCATTATTTCTAATGGGCAATCTTATCCTAACAATCGCCTAGAAAATATTGGTAAAGCAAAAATAAAAGGTATTAGTCTCACCGCTGAACATGATTTTGGTAGTACCCAGATTTATGCAGGTGCTGATTTTCTAAATGCCAAAAATGATATTACGGGTGAACGCTTAATTCGCCGAGCTAAAGCGATTTACCGAGCAGGTATCACACAACAAATCGGCAACTATGAAGTAGGTGCTGACTATTTATTTGTAGGTCATCGTACAGATACTGATTTCAATACAAGTCGTACTGTACGCTTAGGAGGATATGGTTTAGTGAATCTTCGAGCATCTGTAAACTTCAATGAACAGCTATCTGCTCAATTCAGCATTAACAACCTCTTCGATAAGCACTACACCCCTGCTTACGGCTATAAAGGCGAAGGGCGTACCTACTTCTTAAACTTAGCTTATCAACACTAATGATGAAAAAAGGAATAGTTTTATTACTACTATCCTTTGGGGTATCTGCTTTTGCAAATACCCCATCAAACGCTGCTGATACGTTAATAGATCAGCAGGGTATTTCTACTATAAACCATTCAGCAGTAGAAAATACCGCTACTACATTAGCTGTTAGTCCACGTATTATCAGCCTTTCACCCGCCGCAACAGAATTAATCTATGACCTTGGTTTAGAAAACCATTTGCTAGCTATTGATAAAAACAGTAATTACCCTGAACAAACCAAACAACTTCAATCGATCGGTGATGCCTTTTCACCTAATAGAGAATTACTCACTCTACTAAATCCTGATATCGTTATTAGCTTTTCATTATCTCCTGTTATTGAACAAGCACAGCAACAGCTCCAATTTAAGCTACTCATCATGCAACCTAAAAACATCGATGAACTACTCACACAAGCACAGCGTTTGGCACAACAAATAACAAAAACCAAACAGCCTACGGAAGAAGCAAACCATAATCAACAACAAGCACAACAATCCATTAAACAATGGCAACACAGATGGGATACACTTAAAAAACAATATACCCAAGCACCAAAGAAAAAAGCATTTGTTTTCTTAGGCACACAACCTATCTATGCCTTAGGGAAAGAAACCTTTCTTAGCCAGAGCCTACAAACCTGTGGTGCTGAAAATATGTTTCCTCATATCAAACAAAGTGCCTTTATTCTCTCCGCAGAAGAACTTATCCTTAATCCTCCCGACATCATTATTGCCGGTATAGCCTCTTCTGAGCATTATCCAACCAAACAAGCAGAAATACAAAAAGCACTTGAAAAAATTGGTGTTAATATTCATTCAAATAATATTTTACTCTTTGATGAAGATATTTTATTTAGACCCAGTATTCGTTTCTTAAATCATCTACCTCAACTATGTGAAGCGATACAACAACACAAAGTAGAGCAATAGCAATCTATTTATTTAATATTTAAACTAATTTTTCACAAAACCCATCATAATACTATTCCCCAAAGTACGGAAAAATAGTGATTAACAAAATGAGTTTTACGAACGTAGCAAGAAACCGCTCGAGCGACTTAACGCTAGCTAATATTTTATAAGCTATTTACCTCTCGATTCCCTCTAAAGACCGCTGAATTGCCTTAGCCGCGACAATACCATCAGCCATTGACGTTACCACACAAGGGTGCATACGATTAGCAGATTCACCAATCGCATAAATTCCGGGGATACTACTCTGTGCTGTTTTTTCTTCTGTCCAAATATATCCCATTTCTTTCAGTTTTAAATTTAAATGCGTAATCCCATCTAACTGAGGTTCATAGCCATAAAAAACCATAATAATCTCATATTTTTCCCCATTAATACACATATTATCAGGGTCAAATTCATATTCACCTATATGTAATTGTTTAGGGTTAATACTATTTAACCACTTTTTCTGAGCACGAATACTACGCGCATAAATATCAACCGTCCGAACGCCCCTATCCATCACATATACTGCATTTTCCAAGGCATTATCCCCACCACCAAGAATAGCAACCTTTTTCATCACAAAGTCTTGCTTATAGACATGTTTTCCCGGCCCCAGTAGAATATTGGGATAACGTTCATTTTCTTTCATCTGCACAGGGCGCTTATGTTTAACACCACTCGCAATCACTATATTACGCCCCCTAATAGCATGAAGTTGTTTTTCTTTATCTTCAAAGAAAACTTTAAATAAAAGCGTTTCACTTGCTTCTTCACGTTGAATATTTTTAACCATTTGTTCCAATAGAACAGGTACACGCGCAGACTCTAAACTCTTTTTAATTTGTACAGAAACCTCCTCACCAGTCAAATCAGGGGCAGTAATATTCCACGGATCAGGAAAAGGATTTAAAGCGCATAACCCTCCTACTGTTGAGGCTCTATCAATAATAATCGGTTTAAACCCTAATAATGATAGCCAAACAGCACAGGACGCACCCGCTGGGCCTGCACCAATAATTACCGCATCATAAATCATTGCGTTCATAGTCGCTCACATATAAAGTTTCTTTATTAATAAGCCGTATTGTAGCCAATTTAGAGATAGAAAACATTACAATTTACTCTTAGATATTAAGCATTATTTTTATATCATGACACCAACACAAAAGATTTTTTTTAATCGCTTACGACTAGATGCGCGTATAGGGATTTTAGAGCATGAATTACGAGCAACCCAAATTATTTATATTGATGTAGAACTTGATATTGATGAAATGGGTGAGCCTGATGACCTTGATATATCAACCGTCTTAGACTATCGTAAAATTCGTGAAACCATTATTGAAGAAGCGACTCGCCAACATATCCACCTTGTCGAAGTGCTTGGCCGTCAGATTACACGCCGACTGTTAAATGATTTTGCTGAAGTTAAACACGTTAAATTGCGTATTAGTAAACCTGCCGCTTTTTCAGATTGTGATGCTGTAGGGCTTGAATTTTCTGCTTCCCGTTAATTTTAAATAAATAATTTTTATATGACTATTGATCCTGCTTTAAAAGAAAAATTACGCCAAGATAATAATAAATTAAGTAAACGTATTATTCGAGAAACAGCCACTGCCATCACCGATTACAATATGATTGAAGACGGTGATAAAGTAATGGTTTGTCTCTCTGGCGGTAAAGACTCCTATGCCATACTAGATGTGTTAATGACGCTTAAAACACGCGCTCCTATTCACTTTGATTTAATTGCCGTTAATCTTGATCAAAAGCAACCGGGGTTTCCTGAAGAAGTCCTACCCACCTATCTTACCCAAGTAGGTGTTCCTTTTCATATTGAAAACAAAGACACCTACTCTATTGTCAAACGTCTTGTCCCCGAGGGGAAAACAACCTGTTCACTTTGTTCACGTTTAAGACGAGGGATTTTATACCGTGTGGCAGATGAACTAGGCTGTACAAAAATTGCACTAGGGCATCATCGTGATGATATTTTGGCAACCTTTTTCTTAAACCTATTTTATGCGGCTAAATTAAAAACCATGCCACCTAAATTAGTGAGTGATGATGGAAAGCATACTATCATTCGCCCTTTAGCTTATGTAACAGAAAAAGATTTAATCGCCTATGCAGAATTGAAAAAATTCCCTATTATTCCCTGTAATTTATGCGGTTCACAAGAGAACCTTAAACGGAAAGAAGTCGCTAATATGCTTAGAGCATGGGAAAAAGAAAGCCCCAAAAAAGTATGGAATATTTTTAAATCACTGGCAGCAGTTGCTCCTTCTCACTTAATGGATAAAAATCTTTTTGATTTTATCAATTTGCGTCCTACAGGTATTGCAGATGAGAATGGGGATAAAGCATTTGATGAAGAGACATTCCCTGATCATCAAGACGAAGACTCACCAGAGAATATGGTTACTTCCTCTACAACACCCCCTGATACCACTCGTCAAAAAATTATTAGCATCCAAAAACTTTAAGTATAAAGTAAGGAAACCTTATGACTATCGAACAAGAACTTAATCACGCACCACTTGGTAAAAGTAGTGAATACCCAGATCACTATGATCCTAGCTTACTTTACCCTATCCCTCGCTCTATTGGTCGCCAGTATTTGAGTATGCAGCCAACACCCGAATGGATAGGGGAAGATATATGGAGAGCATTTGAAGTTTCTTGGTTAAATCATAAAGGCAAACCAGAGATTGCTATCTTAACCTTTAGCATTCCTGCCTCTTCAACCTATATTATTGAATCCAAATCTTTTAAACTTTATCTTAATTCTTTTAACCAAGAAAAAATAACATGGGAAGTGCTTTTGGAAAGGTTAAAAAAAGATCTTAGCCAAGCAGCAGGAGCAGAAGTAAGCATTAAACGAGAGCAAGCACATACGGCTATTGTTCAAAATACTGCTTTAGAACAAGCTACACCAGATACTGACACACTTACTATTACCCCCTCTCTTCACGCTATCCTGCTAGATGACTTAGATATTGAATGCCATATCTATGAGCCAACAGCGAGCTTATTAAAAAAAGATGATTCACGTATTGTTAAAGAAGTACTTATCTCTGATTTACTCAAAAGTAATTGCCCTGTTACTTCCCAGCCCGATTGGGGAACAGTTGTGATTAGTTACGAGGGATCAGCGATTGATCACAAAGCATTACTGCAATATATTGTGTCATATCGCCATCATAATGGTTTTCATGAACAATGTGTAGAACAGATTTACTGTGATATTATGCAACAATGTAATCCTGTCGCCTTAGAGGTCTATGCTCGCTATACTCGCCGTGGGGGATTAGATATTAACCCTCGCCGCCAAAGCCCTAATTTTGTACCTATACAAGCGAATACTCACTATGATCAATCTATTCGTACACCAAGGCAATAGGTTTGTATTATTAATTAAATAGTAGTTTATATTTAAATTATTTTTCTGTAATATTATCGTAGATATTGAAAACGCTTTAAACCCCATAAAAGGTTATCAATATCTACGCTATAATTTAGACATCATCTGACTTATACCATCAATCATAATAAATACAAGTAGCGATACTTTCTATAAAATAATCCTCCACTCCCCTACTCTTTCCAATAACGCTTTCTACTGGTATGACCAATCCCGACATTAAACGTATTGCTTGGGTCTAATCGGCGATAATGGTTCACCAAGGCAGCTTTTGCTAAATATAAATGCCCTACATTATGTTCAGCAGGGTATTCTGCCCCCCTACCATCTAATATGGTCCACATCTTATGCTCCATAGCAAGCGGATCAACCCCTTTACGAACAATATAATCTTGATGAAATACATGACAGAAAAAATGACCATAGTAGAGCTTATGAATAATATCCTTATTCAACTCTTCTGGTAACTCTTCCTCCCATTCTCTATCATTTCTACGCAAAGCAATATCCAATGCTACTATATCTTCTACTTCTTTTTGATGACAATCCCGATAGCGAATAGCCGCCCCTGCTATAGCAAAGCGATGTAAAAAAGCCTTTCTTCCTTCATCGGCATTACATAGGAAAAAATTTCCTGTTGTATGCTCTTTGAAATAAGTAGTCAAAAAATCTTTGACTTGCTCTACATCTTGTTTTTCTATACGAATAATTAAATGATGCGGATATAAATCACGGTACTGATTCATGCGCTCAGGTAAATGGTTTGGTAAGAATTTCATGAAAAACTGAATCAGTTTATCACCCCATCCTTTAAGTTTACATTTTTCTAATACACCATCTACTTTTGCTTTTAGGGCAAACGCTTGTGGCACTTTATCTGTACCAAATTTCTCAATAAATAAAAAAGTATCCTTACCATACTCTGCCCCTATATCATAGGCAGTGCGATGAATATACTCACCAGCAATCGGTAAATTGGGTAACTCTTTTAAAAGGTACCGTCTAATTGCGGTTAAATCATCTTGTGTTGAACTCCCAATATAAAAAACCTCACTCGCTACTTTTTCAAAGGTATCTAATCGCACTGCAAAAACACAAACTTTACCGGCAGAGCCTGATGCTTCAAATAAGCGAGAAGGATCATTATTAAACCGAGCCGGAGTATCCGCATCAACTTGTTTCACATCATGTGCATAACGATGATCAGAAGCAACCCGTTGAGTATTATTATCAATATCCTGTTCACTATAATGAGCAGTAGATAAGCGTTGTAAAATTTCTTCTGGGGTATCACCTAAATCAATCCCTAAGTGATTAATTAACTCTAATTCATTGTCTTCATTCAACCTTGCATATAAAGCTAATTCGGTATAGGCAGGACCTCGTCTGACAAGAGCACCGCCTGAGTTATTACAAATACCACCCAACACAGAAGCTCCTATACAAGAAGAACCTATCACTGAATGCGGCTCTCTATTATGTGGTGCAAGCACTTTTTCTAATTCATTTAAGGTTGCCCCTGGTAAACAAACTACTTGTGTTGCCTGATTAATTAACTGCACCCCTTTTAATCGAGTAGTATTTAAAATAACAACAGGTCTATCATAATCACTGCCAAAAGGTGTCGAACCGCCTGTCAGCCCTGTATTTGCTGCTTGCATAATAACAATACAATGAGGCACTACTGCTTTTAGCACTTGCCATTGCTCTAATAAACTTCCGGGTTGAACAACGGCTAATACTTCACCCGACCCATAACGTTTACCCTGACGATAAAGACGGGTTTGATTATCCTCTGTTAAAACATATTTCTGACCTACGATTTGTTTTAATACATCAATTATAGAGGTATTCATTTTCTTATCCTTCATCAAAATAAAAAATCGGTTGATTACCTATTATGTCATAGTATAAGTCAACCGATTGTTTTATATCTAAACTATTTATTTGTTAAGTAAGATCACTGGCTGCCTCAACAAGTTGTTTCTCTGTTCTAACGAGGCTATCACGCGTAATTTCAGAGACAGTTTTAGCTGCTGTGAGCGTCATCGCAACGTGCATTTCTTTTTTCATTAAATCAAGTAAATTTTCTACACCTGCTTGACCTGCTGCACCAAGGGCATAGACAAAGGCACGACCAATTAAACACGCATCAGCCCCTAATGCCAACATACGCACAATATCTAGCCCATTACGAATACCAGAGTCTGCAAAAATTTTGAACTCTGGATACTTAGGCTTAACCGCATCTACGATAGCAGGTAAGGCTTTTGCACTCGATAAAACACCATCTAATTGACGACCACCATGATTAGACACAATAATACCATCCGCACCAAATTCTGCTGCTTTTAAGGCATCTTCTGGATCAAGAATTCCCTTAATAATCATCGGGCCTTCCCAGAACTCACGAATCCATTGTAAGTCTTTCCATGAAATAGAAGGATCAAAATTAGCACCTAACCAGCCGATATAATCCTCTAAGCCTGTTGGCTGTCCACGATATTTAGAAATATTACCTAAGTCATGCGGACGACCATTGACACCTACATCCCATGCCCAATGTGGATGGAAAACCGATTGCATATATCGACGCATTGCCGCATTAGGGCCACTCATACCAGAATGTGCATCACGATAACGTGCCCCTGGAACAGGCATATCAACCGTAAAGACCAATGTACTGCATCCTGCTGCCTTAGCTCGTTCTAGGACATTTTTCATAAAGGCACGATCTCGTAGTACATAAAGTTGAAACCACATAGGACGATTAATCGCAGGCGCAACCTCTTCTATCGGACAAACAGATACCGTTGACATCGTAAAGGGAATACCCTTTTTATCAGCGGCTTTAGCAGCTTGTACCTCACCACGTCTTGCATACATACCCGTTAAACCAACAGGTGCTAATGCTAGAGGTAAAGAAAATTGTTCTCCAAAAATTTGGGTAGAAGTATCAACATTCGTCATATCCTCACGAAGCACTAATTGCCGTAAAGCAATTGTTGATAAATCACTCACATTATTTCTTAATGTGGCTTCATCATAAGCACCACCATCAATATAGTGGAATAAAAAGGGAGGTAAACGGCGTTTAGCCGCTTCACGATAGTCTTTCGTTGATGAAATAATCATTTTTTCTATCCTAAAATTTCTTTAACCGGTTTTTACGTTCTTGACGAGCAATTTCCTCATCAATTTGCTTTACCTGGTCAATTACATAATGAATATGTTGTTGTACACTCTTTAAAGCGTTGGTCGCATCTTTTTGCTCAATCGCCGTTAAGAGTGTCGAATGTTGATGATTTAATTGATCAACCATCAACGTATCGGTATACATTTTATGACGTGCTAAGACGACATTATGTTGCAATAGTTCAAACACATTGCGCATTAATTGAATCAGCACAATATTATGGCTAGCTTCTGCAATGGCTAGATGAAATTTAGCATCTGCATGAGCCGCCTTTTCTAAGTCGCCTATATTCTGATAGTGTTGTAACTCTTCATACACTGCCCGAATATGGTTTTTTTCTTCATCTGTCGCTCGAAGTGCCGCATACCATGCTGCACCACTTTCTAATACAGCTCTGGCTTCTTGTACATCAAAGCGATAATCAGGATCCTGTAATAAAAGATTATCTATCTGTTGTAGATTAGCATCCATCTTCTGGATAACAGGATTTTGTTTTAAAAACGTACCAGAACCAACTTTGGTTTCAATAATACCTTGAGCCGTTAATTGCTTTAATAATTCTCTTAATCTTGTACGAGAGACAGATAATATCTCACATAGTTTTCTTTCGGCAGGTAAACGGTCTCCAACTTCAATTCCTTGAGATTGAATCATATCACATAGAGAAGCAATGAGTGATTCTGTTGCAACCATAAACCTGCCTTAGAGAAATTAGTGAGGAATCATTCCGGGCAATAAATATGCCTGTACAGTTACTATAATACCAATAATTACCGCAAAAATTAAGCTATGTTTAACAGTGAAACGGAATAAATCTGACTCACGACCCACGATACCAACTGCTGCGCAAGCAATTGCAATAGATTGTGGTGAAATCATTTTACCTGTTACACCACCGCTTGTATTCGCTGCTACTAATAAAATATCAGATACACCAATTTGATGTGCTGTCATTGCCTGTAATGCACCAAATAGGGCATTTGCAGAAGTATCTGACCCAGTTAAGAATACGCCTAACCAACCTAAGAATGGTGAGAAGAACGTAAACGCACCGCCTGTATGTGCTAGCGCTAAGGCTAAGGTTGTTGATAAACCTGAGTAGTTAGCGATAAAAGCAAACGCAAGCACCATACCGATAGAGATAATTGATGCACGTAATTCTTTTAATGTTTCACCAAAAGTAGCAACGGCTTGAGAGGGTTTCATACGTAAATAAATAATTGTAATGATTGCCGCAATTAAAATAGCTGTACCTGTAGCCGATAACCAGTCAAACTTATAAACTGCCGCATAATTTGTTACTTCAGCAACGACAGGTGGTAATTTCTGAACTAAATTATGTAACCCTGGCACTTCAATATTGATAATAAAGTGTTCTAACGCTCCACCTGCTTTGAATAAATCTTTAAAAGATTTAAGACTCCAAACAGTTACTACAACGGTTAGAATAACAAATGGCATCCATGCTCTCATAATTTGAGCCGTTGTATAAGAATGTTTATCAGATGATTTATCATCTTGGTTAAAACGGAAAATCGTTTTAGGCTGCCAATAGCGGCATAAAATAGTTAAACTTATGATAGTCGCAATAGATGCGGTAATATCAGGTAGCTCTGGGCCTAAATAGTTTGATGTAGCCCATTGTGTAACTGCAAATGATAAGCTACCCACTAAAATAGCAGGCCACATCTCTTTAACACCACGCCAACCGTCCATAATCGCCATTAACCATACTAAAACAATTGGTACAACAAACGGTAATTGACGACCTACCATTTGGCTAATGTGCATAGGATCTAAGTTAGATACTTGACCTGCCACAATAATTGGAATACCCATTGCACCAAAAGCAACAGGGGCAGTATTAGCAATTAAGCAAAGACCTGCGGCATATAAAGGGTTAAATCCTAAGCCCACTAATAAAGCAGCTGTAATCGCAACAGGCGCACCAAAACCGGCAGCCCCCTCTAAGAATGTTCCAAACGCAAAACCAACTAAGAGCATCTGCATGCGCTGGTCTTCTGTGATAGATAAAATACTTGAACGGATAATATCAAATTGCCCTGTTTTAACAGAGATTTTATAAAGAAATACCGCACCAATAATAATCCATGCAATCGGCCATAGACCGTAGAAGAAACCATATACAGCTGAAGATAATGCCATTCCTACAGGCATTTTATAAGCAAATAAAGCGACTAAAATAGCAAGAATAACGGTAATCGTACCCGCCATCAAACCTTTTAGACGAAAAACAGTTAATGCTAAGAAAAAGAAAATAATTGGGATAAGTGCGACTAAACTAGATAGCCATATATTCCCAAATGGATCATAGAGTTGTTGCCATTGCATATTGTTATTGCCCTCCAAGGCATTTAATAAATAAACAGTATGAATTGGTATTACCAATTCATGATTGGTATATCCAATAATTAAGTGCCTAGCATAATACCTTTATCTAAATTTTTCAGTAATTAGGGTTTCTACTAGGTTTTCTGTAATTTTACGAAAAAAAACATTTAATTTACATTACATAAATTTATTTAATAATTAGAGGGGATTAAAAATGACTTTAAATTCAAGATAAAGGGGCAAGATTTCAAATTATGAATGAACAATATGAGCTATACGATATTGACTCTGACAAGAGAGGTCATATGAATAAAGATATATAGAAAGAATATGAGGGGTTATTAATAGTAAGTGGAAGCGAATAGTAGAAAGCAGCATTATAGCCTAGTGAGTATACCTACAAGGATTAAATAAATATAATGGGAGTATACAATAAGGACTGTATAGCAATTAATAATAAAACATGATGATTCACTGAGAAAGCGGTATAGGTGTTAGGGAATAGAGAGATGGCTAAACTGGGCGATGAGGTTATCGAAGGAGGTAGGGATAATCAGAGATATCGATTTATTGGTGGCGATAGCGTTACGATTCACCCATTAACGAGATAGATATAACGTGGCGATACGATAAGGGGCAGGGAGGAAAAGATGGGCAATAAAAAACCTCTCAATCGGTCTAGGATTGAGAGGTTTAGGGAATAAGAGCCTGACGATGACCTACTTTCACAGGTGTCCACCCACTATCATCGGCGCAAAGGCGTTTCACTGTCCTGTTCGGGATGGGAAGGAGTGGGTCCACCTTGCTATGGTCGTCAAGCGTAAACGGATTAGGCTTGTTGCTTTAGCCCTTTGGAAGAAACACAGCTTGTAGGAATTGAGGGTTATGGTTATTTTGAAGTTTTCTGTTAATGGGGCATACCCACACTTTTCTCGTTAACCGATAAAGTTATAGGATCAAGCCTCACGGGCAATTAGTACTGGTTAGCTGCATACATTACTGCACTTACACACCCAGCCTATCAACGTCCTGGTCTCGAACGACCCTTTAGGGGAATCTAGTTCCCGGGATACCTTATCTTCAGACGAGTTTCCCGCTTAGATGCCTTCAGCGGTTATCTCTTCCGTACTTAGCTACTCGGCAATGCCATTGGCATGACAACCGATACACCAGCGGTACGTCCACTCCGGTCCTCTCGTACTAGGAGCAGCCTCCGTCAAGTATCCAACGCCCACGGCAGATAGGGACCAAACTGTCTCACGACGTTTTAAACCCAGCTCACGTACCTCTTTAAATGGCGAACAGCCATACCCTTGGGACCGGCTACAGCCCCAGGATGAGATGAGCCGACATCGAGGTGCCAAACACCGCCGTCGATATGAACTCTTGGGCGGTATCAGCCTGTTATCCCCAGAGTACCTTTTATCCGTTGAGCGATGGCCCTTCCATTCAGAACCACCGGATCACTTTGTCCTGCTTTCGCACCTGTTCGACTTGTCAGTCTCACAGTCAAGCACGCTTATGCCAATGCACTATCAGCACGATTTCCGACCGTACCTAGCGTACCTTCGAACTCCTCCGTTACACTTTGGGAGGAGACCGCCCCAGTCAAACTGCCCACCATACACTGTCCCCAACCCGGATCACGGGCCTAGGTTAGAACCGCAAACAAACCAGGGTGGTATTTCAAGGACGGCTCCAACAAAACTAGCGTTCTGTCTTCTGCGCCTCCCACCTATCCTACACAGGCCGGTTCACAATCCAATGTAAAGCTACAGTAAAGGTTCATGGGGTCTTTCCGTCTAGCCGCGGGGAGATTGCATCATCACAAACACTTCAACTTCGCTGAGTCTCAGGAGGAGACAGTGTGGCCATCGTTACGCCATTCGTGCAGGTCGGAACTTACCCGACAAGGAATTTCGCTACCTTAGGACCGTTATAGTTACGGCCGCCGTTTACTGGGGCTTCGATCAAGAGCTTGCACCCCATCACTTAACCTTCCAGCACCGGGCAGGCGTCACACCCTATACGTCCACTTTCGTGTTTGCAGAGTGCTGTGTTTTTAATAAACAGTCGCAGCCACCGATTCTCTGCGGCCTCTTGGCGCTTTTACACGCTACAAAGGCATACCTTCTCCCGAAGTTACGGTATCAATTTGCCGAGTTCCTTCTCCTGAGTTCTCTCAAGCGCCTTGGAATATTCATCCCGTCCACCTGTGTCGGTTTGCGGTACGGTCAACATTAAACTAGAGCTTAGAGGCTTTTCCTGGGACCACTGCCTGTTACTTCGGGGAATAAATCCCCTTCGGGTCAATCTCTTGGATTTCGCTGCCGGATTTGCCTAACAGCCACCTTAAAATCAACAACGAGTACTACCAATCACTCGATAACATTTCGCAATCCGTCCCCCCATCGCATTTAATGTCGGTGCTGGAATATTAACCAGCTTCCCATCAGCTACGCATCTCTGCCTCACCTTAGGGGCCGACTCACCCTGCGCCGATGAACGTTGCGCAGGAAACCTTGGACTTACGGCGAGGGAGCTTTTCACTCCCTTTATCGCTACTCATGTCAGCATTCGCACTTCTGATACCTCCAGCAGCCTTTTCAAGCCACCTTCTCAGGCTTACAGAACGCTCTCCTACCGCGCATAGTTGCCTATGCACCCGCAGCTTCGGTAACTGGCTTAGCCCCGTTACATCTTCCGCGCAGGACGACTCGATCAGTGAGCTATTACGCTTTCTTTAAAGGGTGGCTGCTTCTAAGCCAACCTCCTGACTGTCTATGCCTTCCCACTTCGTTTCCCACTTAGCCAATTTTAGGGACCTTAGCTGGCGGTCTGGGTTGTTTCCCTCTTGAGTCTGGACGTTAGCACCCAGTGCTCTGTCTCCCATACTGTACTTGTCGGTATTCGGAGTTTGCCATGGTTTGGTAAGTCGCCATGACCCCCTAGCCATAACAGTGCTCTACCCCCGACAGTAATATATGAGGCACTACCTAAATAGTTTTCGGAGAGAACCAGCTATTTCCAGATTTGTTTAGCCTTTCACCCCTATCCACAGTTCATCCCCTAATTTTTCAACATTAGTGGGTTCGGTCCTCCAGTATCTGTTACGATACCTTCAACCTGACCATGGATAGATCATCTGGTTTCGGGTCTACACCCAGCGACTAAAATCGCCCTATTCGGACTCGCTTTCGCTACGCCTTCCCTATTCGGTTAAGCTTGCCACTGAATGTAAGTCGCTGACCCATTATACAAAAGGTACGCCGTCACTCCAGATTAAAGCATCCTGACTTGAATGCCAATTGTCACTCCCTTTATCTCTTTTAAAAAAATGACCTTCGTCCATTTTTCCTAAAGGATTAAGAAGCTATTCACTCCTTTTATATCTTTTGAAAAAATGGCCTTCGTCCATTTTTCCTAAAGACCCAAGGTGCTTTAATCTGGAGCTCCGACTGTTTGTATGCACACGGTTTCAGGTTCTATTTCACTCCCCTCCCGGGGTTCTTTTCGCCTTTCCCTCACGGTACTGGTTCACTATCGGTCGATCACGAGTATTTAGCCTTGGAGGATGGTCCCCCCATCTTCAAACAGGATTACACGTGTCCCGCTCTACTTGTCTGACGCTTAGTACCACGTAAAAAGTTTCGTCTACAGGGCTATCACCTGCTACGGCGGTGGTTTCCAACACCTTCGACTGCTTTTTACGCTATCTCGTCTAGGCTCTTCCGATTTCGCTCGCCGCTACTGTCGGAATCTCGGTTGATTTCTTTTCCTCGAGTTACTTAGATGTTTCAGTTCACTCGGTTCGCTTCATTACCCTATGTATTCAGATAATGATACTGCAAAAGCAGTGGGTTTCCCCATTCGGAAATCTGCGGATCAAAGCTTATTTGCTAGCTCCCCGCAGCTTATCGCAAGCTATAACGTCCTTCATCGCCTGTGATCGCCAAGGCATCCACCATGTGCACTTAGTCACTTGATCCTATAACTTTATCGGCTTAATGCCTACTTTGCTATAGCATAAGTTAACTTTACGGTTTTAGATAAATAAAAATTAAGTAAAATACACTCATCTTTCCATTTACCTTGGATATTAACGCCTTTTTGGTACTGGTTCGTACCCGTTAACACCCATTTGCTTGAGTTTGCGTGTTTATGCCGTTCATCAATGTTTATTCATATAGGGGTTATCCTATATGCGTTGAGAACTTCAAAAATAATAATGCAATCACAACCCATCAATAAGTTGGCTTAAATTCCTGGTGAAATTTAAGTTCACTTTATTTACTTGTTGTGCTTCTTCCAAATTGTTAAAGAACAGCCGACTATTGTAGCATATCCTGCTGCAATAGACAATAAAAACTTGTTCGTTGTTTTTTAAAAAACGCTACCTAGTCACCGAATAGAGTGGTGGAGGATAACGGGATCGAACCGATGACCTCCTGCTTGCAAAGCAGGCGCTCTACCAACTAAGCTAATCCCCCGTGATTGGTGGGTCAAGCTGGAATCGAACCAGCGACCCCCGCCTTATCAAGACGGTGCTCTAACCGACTGAGCTACTGACCCAAATTCTAGCTACGTTTTTCATGAACAACCGATAAATGTGGATGCTTTGGCTTTAAAGCTCTTGCTCTTAAAGGAGGTGATCCAGCCGCACCTTCCGATACGGCTACCTTGTTACGACTTCACCCCAGTCATGAATCCTACCGTGGTGACCGTCCTCCTTGCGGTTAGACTAGCCACTTCTGGTAAAACCCACTCCCATGGTGTGACGGGCGGTGTGTACAAGACCCGGGAACGTATTCACCGCGACATGCTGATCCGCGATTACTAGCGATTCCGACTTCATGCAGGCGAGTTGCAGCCTGCAATCCGGACTACGATCAGGTTTATGAGATTAGCTCCACCTCGCGGTTTGGCAACCCTCTGTCCTGACCATTGTATGACGTGTGAAGCCCTACCCATAAGGGCCATGAGGACTTGACGTCATCCCCGCCTTCCTCCGGTTTATCACCGGCAGTCTCATTAGAGTGCTCTTGCGTAGCAACTAATGACAAGGGTTGCGCTCGTTGCGGGACTTAACCCAACATCTCACGACACGAGCTGACGACAGCCATGCAGCACCTGTGTTTCGGTTCTCTTGCGAGCACTGCCAAATCTCTTTAGCATTCCGAACATGTCAAGGGTAGGTAAGGTTTTTCGCGTTGCATCGAATTAATCCACATCATCCACCGCTTGTGCGGGTCCCCGTCAATTCCTTTGAGTTTTAATCTTGCGACCGTACTCCCCAGGCGGTCAACTTCACGCGTTAGCTGCGCTACTAAGTCCCGTAGGACCCAACAGCTAGTTGACATCGTTTAGGGCGTGGACTACCAGGGTATCTAATCCTGTTTGCTCCCCACGCTTTCGTGCATGAGCGTCAGTATTATCCCAGGGGGCTGCCTTCGCCATCGGTATTCCTCCACATCTCTACGCATTTCACTGCTACACGTGGAATTCTACCCCCCTCTGACATACTCTAGTCCGGGAGTTAAAAATGCCATTCCAAGGTTGAGCCCTGGGATTTCACATCTTTCTTTCCGAACCGCCTGCGCACGCTTTACGCCCAGTAATTCCGATTAACGCTTGCACCCTACGTATTACCGCGGCTGCTGGCACGTAGTTAGCCGGTGCTTATTCTTCAGGTACCGTCATGACTTCTTGGTATTAGCAAAAAGCTTTTCTTCCCTGACAAAAGTGCTTTACAACCCGAAGGCCTTCATCGCACACGCGGGATGGCTGGATCAGGGTTGCCCCCATTGTCCAAAATTCCCCACTGCTGCCTCCCGTAGGAGTCTGGGCCGTGTCTCAGTCCCAGTGTGGCTGGTCGTCCTCTCAAACCAGCTACGGATCGTTGCCTTGGTAGGCCGTTACCCCACCAACTAGCTAATCCGATATCGGCCGCTCCAATAGTAAGAGGTCTTGCGATCCCCCTCTTTCCCCCGTAGGGCGTATGCGGTATTAGCTACGCTTTCGCGTAGTTATCCCCCGCTACTGGGTACGTTCCGATACATTACTCACCCGTTCGCCACTCGTCAGCAAGAGAGCAAGCTCTCTTCTGTTACCGTTCGACTTGCATGTGTAAGGCATCCCGCTAGCGTTCAATCTGAGCCAGGATCAAACTCTTCAGTTCAATTCCTGTTTTCTTGTGATAGAAAAATCTATCATCGCTGCTTCACTCAAAAGAAATAACGTTTTATGTATAAAACCTTACTTCTTCATATATGTAGTGTAAGCACTTAAAATAACTTGTAAGCTTACCCCGTGATAGGGTAATGAGCTTTGCATTCCAAGCACCCACACTTATCGGCTGTTAGTTGTTAAAGAACAGATTCGCTTTGAGGCGACGTTGCGTTGAGCAACGAAAGAATGTAATTATGAACTAACTGACTACATTCTGTCAAGTGTTTTTTTAAAAAATTTAAAATCTTTTTTAAAAAACGAAAAAAGAAACAACACATTACGACGATTCTTTTTTCACTTGACCGCTTGGCACAAACACTGTTGTGCAGCGAAGAAATGTAATTATGCCAACTTCTACCCGCTTTAGCAAGTGGTTTCGATCGAAAACCTTGCTATCAGGTAGATTTTCCTTCCGTTTAACACCTCAAAGTAATGCTGTAATACCTTGATTTATCATCTCTTTTTAGTATTCCATAAAATGTCGTTAAAAAGACACATACTTTCTTTTAACCTGTTGCTTTTTAGCAATAGTCGCTTTTTTAACGATCTGTTGTTTTTAGATACATAACTTAATTACTTTTTATTTATGCCGTTTATCTTAGGCAAGCTATTCATAATAGATAAAATATTTATGTATATAAATACACTAAAACCAATAAAACTTTCTTACCCCCCTACTTTACTAAATAAGATACATCACCGCCTACACAACGAGTAGGTTATAGAATAATATATACTCTTAATAAAAAGCTATATTATTAAATAGCTAAAACATAAACTAAGGGAAAAATAAATATATGGCACAATTTTTTTCACTCAACAAGACGATAACTCTTTTACGTCAATATCCCGTAGAACTCATCTGGACAATCCTTTTCGCTATAGGATTACTATTTCTACCTGAGTATTATTATGATACTCGTTTATCTATTTGGTTATTATGTCCTATCTATTTCGCCATTATTTATAGAATTCATCAATCAACCTATTTCAAACGATACTATTATCTTTCTGCACTCTTACCACTGATAGGGACGGCATTCCTCTTTTCATTAGATATTACCGCACAAGATGTACTGGAGAGTTCATATTATTATTCAGCTACCTTAATGGCTTTTATTCTCTTGCTTGCTAATAATTGGGATAAAAATAATCTTTATTTTATTCAACAGTCCCTAAAGACCTTTATTCACTTTGCACTAGGATATATTGCTAGCGGACTTATTACGACTATTGTGCTATTAATTCTATTCAGCATTGACACACTCATTCTAAAAAATACCATCAGAGAATTTATTTATTTTAGAAGTGCTTTCGTCACCTTATCACTGGCACTACCTTTCTTTTTCCTTATACTTGAAAATAAATCTAGCACTTCTACCAATCAGAATAATTTTCTTTCTATTATCGTAAAGTATATTTTTTTCCCCTCTCTGATTGCTTATACACTTGTCTTATATCTTTATATGTAGAATAAACTAGCGTTGTTTACATTATTTTAAGATAATAGTACGATGAATATACACAAAAACACTCGCTTATTACCTCGCCAAAGAGAAGAGATTTGGCTAGCCTATACTCAAAACAAACAAAATGTCACTTCTTTAGCGAAAGAATACAAGGTTTCTCGCCCCACTATCTATAAGATACTCAAACTCGCTCGTGGTCGATTATTAAAACCTCAGACCAGTATCAATAATCGGTTTAGACAGGCTAAATTTGGGATTAAGCGCTTAGCTAAAGTAGAAAAGTCCATCCAAGAACGATTAAAGAAACAAGCTAAACGCTATAATAAATCCTATCCTGGCGAAATGGTTCATGTCGATACAAAACGCTTGCCTTTACTGAAAGGACAACACACGCAAAGTCAAAGGGAATATCTGTTTGTGGCTATCGATGATTACTCGCGTGAATTATATGCGGCTATTATGCCAGATAAAACCGCCTTTAGCGCAGCTACGTTCTTAACCCAACATCTGATAGACCCTTGTCCTTATACCATAGAGGTTATTTACTCAGATAATGGAACAGAATATAAAGGAACAAAAGAACATGAGTTTGGTAAAGCTTGTTATCAACATCATATCAATCAAAAATTTACTAAAGTCGCCAATCCTAAAACCAATGGAAAAGCAGAACGGGTAATTAGAACCTTGATGCAAATGTGGCATGATAAACATGAATTTACCGATAGCCAGCATAGAAAACAGGAGCTTACCCGATTTATTAATTTCTACAACACCGTAAAACCACATAGTGCTCTTGTTTACCAAGATCAACTTGGTCATAAACGGACACTGACACCTTACGAATATTTAGAAATTTATTTTGCAAATAGTGTAAACAACGCTTGAGTTTTTAACACTTTATACTATCCGTATTTTATTAGCAGGGGAGCTTCCATCTAACCGTATTATGATGGTTGTCATACCTTATTTTATACTGAGTTTTTTAGCACAATATTTGGCTTATTTACTTAAAGAAGAAAATCATTTTATTCTGCGCTTAAATCGCTATTTAATACTACTGCCTTTAGGACTAGCGTGGTTCAGTTTTTATATTCGTATTCAGTCTTATGGATTTAGTAGCCAACGTATTTTTCTTGGTGCTATTTTACTTTATATCAGTATTTATGCCTTTTTAAATCTTTCTCTCTCTTGGATAAAATACCGTCAACTAGCAGGGATTAGCATTATTTTTATTATTCTATTTGGTTTTATACTCGATACCCGTTCTTTGAGCTATCAATTACAAACACAGCGATTAGCATATTATTTGAAAAAAGCCGATATAGTCGATTCATCTGGGCGTATTAAAGAGATAGATTTACTCGCCTTATATCAACAACCTCATCATACACAAAACCTACTATATGCTAGTCGAGCGGCTAATGTATTGGTATTGGCAAAATATTATAAAGATTATGAGCGTAAAATAGACAACTTAGTATTAACTTATGGGGAAGAAAAGTTTAAACAACTTCTTTCCTTAAAAAGGATAGATCTCAAGAAATGCACTGAAAGTAACCATTGTCAGTCTAGCATTGAACCCACCACAACAGGATTTTATACTAATTTTTTCTATACGCAAAATAGACAAGATTGGGTGATTGAGCAAGACCAATTAGATACCTTTAAACGTATCATTTATCCTGTCTCATTATCTATATCACCTGATCCACAAGGAATCATTACTATTGACTATAAAGGTACCTTACTGACTTTCTCAATCGATCAACATATTGAAGCCATATTTAAAAAACATGGATTAGAGGTGACTCAACTGTATAGTGATACGACCTTTGAACCACTCAAGAGGGAACTATTACAAATTGACCTTCCTGATGCCTTAATTACTCTACATGAAGCCTCACTACACTATAGGAACAATCGATATACACTAAGTGCCGCTGAAGTGCTTTCTATTATGGAAAAAGATACAAATAAGAAAAGCTACCCTAAGTAATATGATTAGCTCTCTATCACTATCTTATCTAAAGTGGTAGAGAGCATAAAATACACGAATTATTCTCTTTCTATGCAACCGTTTATGGTGTAGTAAGCATAAACCAAAATACTTATTTCAATTTATCCGCATATTTTTGCATAAATTTTTGTACTTTTTGTGCAATGACTAATGAACAATAGGCTTGATTAGGATGTTGTTCAAAATAACGGTGATGATACTCTTCTGCCGTCCAAAATGTCTCTGCTGGTAAAATTTTGGTCACAATAGGGGCTTCAAATTCTGTTTGTATCTTATCTTTTACCTCAACAGCTAACTGTGCTTGTTCTTCATTTTGTGCAAAAATAACAGAAGCATACTGCGATCCCACATCTTCACCCTGACGATTTACAGTGGTTGGATCATGTGTATTAAAAAATACTTCTAATAATTCCCCATACGAAATAACGGTAGGATCAAAAGTAATCTTAATTACTTCAATATGTCCTGTTTTTTCCGCTTTGACTTCTTCATAGCGAGGGTTTTCAACATGACCACCACAATAACCCGGAACAACTTGATGCACACCCTTTAAGCGAGAAAAAATCGCCTCTGTACACCAGAAGCACCCACCACCAAAAACTGCTATATTTTCTTTCATCTTAACTATCCTTTTTATTGAATTTATCAACCCTACTTACTGAAAGTATTAATATTCTCATTATAAAGTAATATGGTAAAAACAGCTTATTCAAACAATACCACTCTCATTTGAACACAGACAATACTTATTTAAACAAAATAACATATTAGTCGTTTCTGTATTTACTTCAATCTAGCCCAAGAAAAATACCGGGAAATAGTTACTCTCCCTTTCCCAATATCCACTGTGCCATTAAAAGCGCCTCTTCTTGAGAAACTTTAGGTTGTGGTGGCATCCGTAATGCCCCCCATACACCACTACCACCCCTACGGATACGGGTTGCTAATATATCTGTTGTCATCTCACTATCTTGTTGATACTTTTCGCGTACCATATTGAATGAAGGCCCTACTCTTTTAGCATCCACTTGATGACAGCCTAAACAAATTTTATTTTTAAAAAGTTTCAACATTTCCGCATCATTATCTGTTGCATAGGCAAGCGGTGAACAGCAGAAAAAAAGAAAGGCAAGTCTAAAAAACAATCTTATCATCATAGTATCCTCTGCTAAAATGGTAGGCTCTTTACTTTAATCTTTAATCATACCATCAATCTCTATGGAATAGACCCTATGCTAAGTTTCCCTCATATTAATCCTGTTGCTATTGCTATAGGTCCTTTTGAGCTACCCATTATCGGCACACTCTATATCCCTGTGCATTGGTACGGACTTATGTACCTATTAGCCTTTTTCTTTGCTTGGTTATTAGGACGCTACCGTGTGAAGCAAGGGGCATTAGATATTAGTCTAACCCGTTTTGAAGACCTACTTTTTTATGGTATTTTAGGCGTTATCCTTGGTGGTCGTTTAGGCTATGTCCTATTTTATAAACCTTTGTTTTATTTACAAAATCCTCTTGATATATTCAAAGTATGGGATGGGGGAATGTCATTTCATGGTGGATTAATCGGTGTATTAATCGCTATGCTTTGGTTTGCCCGTCAAGAGAAAAAAACTTTCTTCCAAATCAGTGATTTTGTTGCTCCTCTCGTGCCTCTAGGACTAGCGACTGGTCGTATTGGTAATTTTATCAATGGGGAACTTTGGGGTCGAGTAACTGATGCACCTTGGGGAATGATTTTCCCTTATAGTGATGGGGCTGTTCGTCATCCTTCTCAACTTTATCAAATGGCATTAGAAGGGTTTAGTCTTTTTATTATTCTTTGGATTTTTTCAAGTAAAAAACGCCCTACAGGTCAAGTCAGTGCGGTATTCCTAATGGGGTATGGTTTCTTCCGATTTATTGTAGAGTTTACCCGTGAACCTGATGCACACCTTGGTTTTTTAGCACTAGGGTTTAGCATGGGACAATGGTTATCATTGCCCATGATTCTGGCTGGAATAGCTATCTTTGTACTTAGTACAAAACAATCGAAGCATCAGCACTAACCGTTACATCAATCTTACCACCAGATAAACGCACCGCATCTCCCGCCTCAGCATCAAATGAGGCGGCTCTCATCATCTTAGGCGCACTCATCAACAAGGGGCGGTTTTGTGCTGAATTTGTATCTAAACGGATGGATTTAATTGTATAATTTTGAAAACCAAATGCCTTAGCACTTGCATCTGCTTTTACTTTAAAGGCCTCTGCTACTTTAGTTAGCAAAGCATCTTCCGTACTTTTTTGAGCCTCTTTTGATAAGCTAAAATGAATACCATCTAACGTCATATCATCTTTGGTACTCACGATAAATTCTCGTGCTTTTTCAAAATCACGGCTGATCACATCTACCTCACCTCGCATTTCCCAAATGATACTTTTATCTTTATCACTACGACTCCAGAAATTATAATCACCCGTACGCACTGTTAATGCTGGATTTTGCTTACCTTTTTCGATAACTGCATTAATGGATTTATTTAATTCTTCTGTCAGAGATTTTTGATTTTTACCTGTTAATTTTTTTGAAAAAGTCAGTTTAACGGTATCTGCATCTACTTCTTCAGAAATTGTTGTTATAAAATTTAATTCTGTTCGTGAATCAGCAGACTCTACAAGGGGTTGAGCCATTAATGAACTTTGCCATAGTAGAAAAGGAATGGCTCCCATTACTATTTTTTTTGCTATTGTTTGACGCATAAAAACTCCTTGAAAAACAATATAAATCAAAAAAAACGAGCCCTAAAAAGGACTCGCTATATAAATTAAGAAGCCCCGCTTATAGCGTCAAGGTCGGCACCTCGAACCCTAAAGTTCAATTTTAGCGGAATAGAGTAAAGTTTCGGGTTCATCGGTAAACGACAATCGCTCCCACTTCACAAATGTACCACCTTGTGCCATACGCATAGGTAAGAGATGAATGACCAAGGTCACGACTACAGCAGGGCAAAACAGTATGTACCATTATTCAATGGTTTTTAATGCATTAATGCTCTTATCAAGCATTGCATTGATATCCTCTATTTTACTCTTAAAATCACCAAATTGCACGCCTTTAAAAGGGCCATCGCCTGATTCCATACTCATTAAATCAGAGGCTAATTTAATACTTGCCATAATCGCAATACGCTCTGGTGATAGATTAGGTGAAGAGGCTTTAATCGCTTGCATCAACTGATCCGCATGCTTGACAGAAGATAGTAATTTCTCTTTCTCTGCACTCTCTACACTCAATGTTAATTGACGATCAAGAATACTCACTTCTACACGTTCCATTTTTATACCCCTTCTGCTGCACTATTATGCGGTAAATTTTCAAGAACATGAGATACTCGATTTCGGACTGAACGCGCATTTTCACGCAAATGTTGTATTTCTGACTTGGCTTGACTTAGTGTCGATTCTAACATTTGTACCTTATGAGTAAGCGTTTCTACCTGCTGATGCAGAGACTGGTTTTCACTTAGTACCGTCTCTTTCTGTGTACTCAATTCACTATTTAGAACAGAAATCTCTTGATGCTGAGCCGTTAATTGCTCTTTTAATTGACTAACGGTTTCTTCAGTCGATTTGAGAAGATTTAATAAATGATTTCGCTCTGTAAGTAAGCGATGACTCATTTCGGTAACTTGCACCACACGGGCAGTAACTTGATCCAATTCTTGCAACATAAGCGTTCAATATAACATTCAATAAGCTAATTATTCATTGTACATTGGATTTAACCCTATCATCAGAATAAAACCTTATTTTTAGGATTAAAGTTTATCTTTAGTAAATTATTATTGCTGTAAAAGGTTAAAAAATATATTGTATTAAACCTATGGTTTACGCTTAACCCCCTTATTTCACCAATATATCGAAACCCTACAGACTTAGTATCAATACAAACTTTCCAATGTATTTTTATGAGCAACTTCCCAAAAATATACCCTGTAAAATGATTTTATCTTACAGGGTATTTTAACTATACTATTTACTAAAGGATAAATCTATTTACCCACTTGATTACCGATAACACCGCCTACCGCAGCACCACCAGCAGTTCCCCAGCCACTACCGCCAGAAAGAACAGAACCAGCTACAGCACCGATACCTGCACCAGCAATAGTGCTTTTATCACGAGTACTCAAATTACCACATGCTGATAATGCTACTGCAACGGTTGAAACCAATACAATTTTAGTAAATATTTTCATCATAAACTCCTTGAGGAATAACATCTATCTACCTGACTAGCTTAACAAAAATTTTCTTTCTATGCTAGCCTTAGTAACAAAAAATTGTATCAATCTATTATCAAAATACTATCTTCCATTAAAGAAGGGGAAATATGCTTTCCCCTTCTAACACTAAATAAATTACTTCAAGGCTTTATAACGGATACGTTTAGGTTGAATACCCTCTACCCCTAAACGACGTTTTTTATCCTCTTCATACTCTTGATAATTACCATCAAAGAAGACCACTTGCGAATCTCCCTCAAAAGCAAGAATATGAGTAGCAATACGATCTAAGAACCAACGGTCATGGCTAATCACCATAATGCTACCTGCAAATTCAAGTAAAGCATCTTCTAAAGCACGCAATGTTTCCACATCAAGGTCATTAGAAGGCTCGTCTAATAATAAAACATTACCCCCTTTAATAAGGGTTTTTGCCATATGCAGACGACCACGCTCACCACCCGATAATGAACCAACCTGTTTATTCTGATCAGATCCTTTAAAATTAAAACGTCCCAAATAGGCACGAGCAGGCATTTCAAATTTACCAACAGTTAATAAATCTGCCCCATTTGCAATATACTCAAAGACACTCTTCTCATTCTCAAGCCCTTCACGGGATTGATCTACAAAAGAAATATTGGCTGTTTTACCAATAAGCACTTCACCTGAATCGGGTTGTTCTTTTCCAGTAATTAAACGGAAGAGGGTCGATTTACCCGCACCGTTAGGACCAATAATCCCGACAATAGCCCCAGCTGGCACTTTAAAACTTAGATTATCAATGAGTAAGCGATCTCCAAAGGCTTTACTCACATTTTTAAACTCAATCACTTCATTACCTAAACGATCTGCGACAGGAATAAAAATTTCCTGTGTTTCATTACGTTTTTGATAATCATAAGAAGACAATTCTTCAAAGCGAGCAAGACGTGCTTTAGATTTTGCTTGACGACCCTTAGGATTTTGACGTACCCATTCCAGCTCTTTTTTAATCGTACGCTGACGAGCAGACTCTTGGTTTTCTTCTTGTTTTAAGCGATTTTCTTTTTGCTCTAACCAAGAACTATAATTACCTTTCCACGGAATGCCATGACCACGGTCAAGCTCTAAAATCCACTCAGCCGCATTATCTAAGAAATAACGATCATGCGTAACAGCAACAACAGTTCCCGGGAATTTTTGTAAGAATTGCTCTAACCAATCCACACTTTCTGCATCTAAATGGTTAGTCGGCTCATCCAATAACAACATATCTGGTTTAGATAAAAGTAAGGCACATAAAGCAACACGGCGTTTTTCACCACCTGATAAATGCCCTACTACCGCATCCCACGGCGGTAACCGTAAGGCATCTGCCGCAATTTCCATTTGATGCTCAATATCGTCTGCTCCACTAGAAGCCGCTGCTGCAATAATGGCTTCTAACTCAGCTTGTTCCGCAGCTAATTTATCAAAATCAGCATCAGGGTCGGCATACTCATTATAGACTTCTTCTAATCGTTTACGCGCTGCAAAGACAGCACCCAACCCTTGCTCTACCGCCTCTCGGACAGTATGCTCAGGGTTTAATTGAGGCTCTTGTGGTAGATAACCAATATTCAAATTAGGCATAGGGGTAGCTTCACCCTCAATGTCCTTATCAAGACCTGCCATAATTTTTAAAAGTGTTGATTTACCAGAACCATTTAACCCTAATACACCAATCTTAGCACCCGGGAAAAAAGATAACGATATATCACGAAGAATCTGACGCTTAGGCGGAACAATCTTACCTAAACGATTCATAGTAAAAACGTATTGAGCCATATCTAATCACTAAAAATAAATTAATCTAATAATATATGATGGTACTGTTTTTATAAAAACGATTACATACCTGTCTATAAAAGCCTATTTTACCAAACTATTGATCACTCTCTCTGCTATTTCAGGTATGGTAAAGTATTGACAGATTCGCTACAATTTAACTATTGCTTATTATGGTTGTAAAACAATGAACCAAACATTTACCAAAGAAGATATTGAACTCCTTTCTAAAACCGTTGAAGCACTCAGTGCTTATATGGGTAAACCTGTACTGGCTGAAATAGATGTAACCGAAGAGGGTTATGAATGGATTGCTTTTGGTACCCCATTAGAGGTTAATCAAGACGTTGATCCAGAAGCGGTTATTATGCAAATGGGAGGTCCCTCTGCCCGCCTAATTGGTGCGTCAGCCTTATTAGAAGACTTTAATCGTAGTATTTATAACTGTGAATTTCTTTGGGGGATCCAAGTTGGTGAACCCCCTCTCACCTATACACGTATTGACTACCAAGGCGAAGAAGTCGATTGGTCAGATGATATTAGCTTATTATTACCTTTTGGTATGACAGACACCGATTTAATAGAAGAAATGGCACTACAAGATAAGCTAGATGATTATGGTGAGTTTGACGATGATGATCTTGATGAGGATAACGCTGAAGAATCAGCTTCTCAGCCGAATAAGGGGACTTATTTAGGTAGGAAGATTTGGCATTAGAAGTATTAATGTGTGATAAACCCAATTACAGATAATAGGTGAAAATAATAAAGCATATTTCTAGGATAAAATATATTCTAAATTTAAAATAGAGAATACTATTAATTAAGGTAGTATTCTTTTCATTTATTAGGTTGGCAAATGAATAATTCTATCAACTGATTGTAAAGTAGATTCTCTATGAGCAATAATTATTCGTGTAATACTTAGATTTTTGATAGCTTTATTGATGATTTTTTCATTTTCTCTATCTAAATGACTAGTCGCTTCGTCCATAAAAATGACTTGGGGCTTCTTATAAATTGCTCTTGCAATAAATAAACGTTGTTGCTGTCCTCCAGATAAGTTACCACCTAACTCTGATAATATTGTTTCATACTGCATAGGCATTAACATAATTTCATCATGTATATTAGCTATCCTTGCACATTCTATTACCCAATTCATATCATATTCATCTTCAAAACCAGTAATATTTTCTAAAATAGTCCCAGAGAAGAATTTATCATTCTGTAGGACATAAGCGATATATTGACGGTAATTATTAACGCCTATTTGATGAATAATATCTTTCTCATTAAAATAAACTCCTCCTTTATTAGGAATTAATAATCCAGCCATTAATTTTAATAAAGTTGTTTTACCATAGCCTGAAGGTGCTACTATAGCTACGCTCTCTCCTGAATCAATCGTTAGATTAAGATTAGAAAATAGCTCTTTACCTAGTTGATCATATTGGAAGCATAAATTCCTTACTTCTATTTTACCTAATTGCCTACCTTCATTATTATCCACAATATATCTTAGATTATCCTTTTCAGTATCCTGTAATGCTATATCTGAAATTCTATCTAAGTGAAGAGATAACATTTTTAGACTGAAAATAATATTAATTAAACTCTCTATCCTTCCTGAAAAAGAACCTCTATATGCATTAAAAGCAATAAACATTCCTAATGTCATTTGATTCTCTATTACCAATAAAGCACCTAACCCTAGAACTAATATTTGTTCAAAAGTTTCAATAAAAGTATATATCCCTGAAAACATCATATCGAACTTAGCTATTCGTATAGATGTATTAAAAGTATCAGCATTTAGGGACATCCAATATTCTTCTCTTTTTTTATTTAATCCTAATTTTAAAGTAGTAATACCATATAAGCTTTCCATAAAATGAGAGCTAACTTTTGCCTGTTTAATGATCTGCTCTTCATTCAAGCGACGATAAGTAAAATAAGTAAATGCACGTAATAATAAGTAAAGAAAAGAAAAACCAAAAATAATCCAAGTTAGCCATCCACCATAAATAAGCATCATGGTAAATAAGCTAATAACCATAATGGTATTAATAATAAATGAGACCACACTACCTGTTAGCGTTTTTTGTATTGTTCGTAACGAAGCAAATCTTGATTGAATATCACCCACTCGTCTTTTTTCAAAAAAATCTAAAGGTAATTTTAGCAAATGAGAGAAAAAACTAGCTGTCCATTGAAAATCTATTAAATAATTCATTTTTAAAGATATCCAAGCCCGAAGCATACTCACACTACTACGAAAAAACATAAAGAAAAATAAACCTAGACAAACAACAAGCAATAAAGGTTTATCTTTTGCATGCATAATATGGTCAGTTACTAACTGCATTCCCATTGGCATAAGTAAGCCAATTAATTCAATTAATAATGACAAAGCAAAAATCTTTAACAATGAGGACTTTAAACCTACAATATTTTTAAATAATTCATAAAGATTTATTTTGTCTGATTTTATTGAATTCTTATTAAATTGTATATTTGCCCATATCTCAAGTGCTATCCCTGTAAAATGCATTGATAATTCATTTTTTGTTATTTTTCTTTTTCCAAATGCAGGGTCATGAATAGTAAAGGTATTTTTACTTGCTTTTACCAATACCACAAAATGATTAAAATCCCAATGTAATATACAAGGTAACTTTAATTGATAAAGCTCCTCTAAATTTAATGACACTGCCCTCGTCATAAAATTTAGTTGTTGAGCTATATCAATAAGATTTTTTAAATTCATACCTCTTGATAACGAAAAACCATATTGCCTTTTTAAATCAGATAAACTTAAATTATCCCCATAAAATCCTCTTACCATAGCTAAACAAGCTAATCCACATTCATTAATTTCTGATTGAAGAATAACAGGTACTTTTCTAAAAAAATCAAAACTTAATTTATGCATAGTAGTTATTCCATATTTTTTGTTAAATGGTGGATAGGCTTAAATATCCATTCATACAATTTACGGTTTTCTAAAAATAAAGTTACCTCTGCTTTCATACCATTAATAAACTGAAATTGTTTATCTTGATAGCGAACAATTTGATCATCAATTAAAACAATGACTTTGTATAATGAATTATTTGGATTTTCTAAAAGAGGAACATTTTTATATAAAGACAACTCTTGTGCAGTAGCTGGTAAGGTCGAAATAGATTCTATAACTCCCTTAAACTGCCCAAATTTCTCAAAAGGAAATGACTCATAACGAATACTTACCTTATCATTTTCTTTTACAAAAGGAATTGCACTATTAGGAACCCATATAATTAATTTATATTCACTATTCGTAGCAGGAATAATTTGTGCCAATGTATCAGACTCTCTAATCATTTGACCTTGTGTAACACTAACAGACTCTATCTTTCCTGCAGATGGCGAGTTAATAACTATTTCAGAAGATGCCTCTAGTTCCATTAACCGAATTTGTAAATTACTTTTTTGTACAGCATACTGAAGTATTTGATTATCAAAATCCATCTTTTTAGATTCTACATCATTAAGCAGATTAAGCTTTGTGGCATCTAGTTGCATCAGCTGTATCTGTAAATCACTTCCTGTATCCTTACTTTGGAAATATCGACTGACTTGCAATTGATATTCATCATTACTGATAATACCTTGCTTGAGTAACTGCCGATATTTATCAGCTAATTTCTGATGGCTAATCGCTGTTTTCTTGGTTTCCTCTAAGTAATTTTTAGTATCCTGATATACAGACCTATTATTGGCTAACTGTTGTTCCATATTTACAATCATTTGTTCTTTATTCTCTTTTAACAATGTAATTGTTTTTTCTATTTCTTCTATTTGATGCTGTAAAAATGCTATTGAATTACTATCAATATTACCTCTATCAGTCACCCGTTCTACTTTAATTTTAAATAGTGCCTGACCTTTCTGAACAGATTGGTTTACAGATACTATCACCTCAGAAATATATCCTGACTTGAGCGATGGCAATATAATTGCATGAGGATCTGTAACAATCTCACCTAATACGGCTTCTTTTCGAGTATAGCTACCAAAAATGAGATATAAAATAAAGAATATAATGAATGAAAAACTAACTGTACATATTACCCAAGCAGGTATTTTAGAGTCTAAAATTGCCCTACTTTTCCACTTACGATTATCTAAAGCTTCTTGTCTAAACAACATAAAATGATTAATAAATAATAAGTAAAATCAATAAGACAATTTTATGAATAAATTAACTCTGTATTTTTAAAATACCTAAGTATGAAAGACTCCAAAGTAAATCCAAAATACTTTGTTTATCCTCTTCATTCTCTATCGAATTAAGCAAATCAGGTAATGCAATACTTGATGGCTGTTGTAAGTGTTCTAAAATAGGTTTAAATTTTTCATCAATAGCAATACCATACCCATTCGCAATAATCTTTTGGTATTTATCATGCCAATGATTTTTACTGATAAACCCTATCTTTGTATCTTCTGACAATGAAGTATTTTTATGATTGGCAAATATTTCAAGATTTAACGGAGATTCTATTCTTTTTGAATCATAAAACTCCTCTAAGAATCTCATATAGTTTGCTCTATCCTTTATGCTATCACTTGTTACTTTCGCTAATTCCTCAAGCAACACTTCATCTTGAGCAAAAGAGTGTAATGATTTTCTTGCTACCTCATTATCTACTACTTTTTTAGTAATCCAGTTTAAATAATTATTTGCATAAGGAGGAAATATACCAATTGCCAAATGGACAGTCTCTTCTCCTACAGGAATAGGATCATGCCACCACCCACGAGGTAAGTATAAGACATCACCTTCTTCTAGCATAATATCCATATAAACCTCTGAAGTATCACACTGATATAAAGGCATTTCTTTACTTTTATGCATATAGAGCGGATTAGGAAAAGTAGGCTTATAGATTAACCATCTTTTTCTACCTTTCATCTGTATCGCAAAAATATCTCGACTATCCCAATGATTTTTAAAAGAACGTTCTGAATTAAAAGCAATATACAGGCTGGCAAAAGTATGACATCCTAAAAAAGATGATATCTCTTGGCAAAATATATCTAGGTGAGGTTCATTTACAATACCATTAGCGACTAAAGTTGCCCCTGCACGCATAAAGTTATACAAGGATTCTTGATGAAACTTATATCGAATAGTTCCTAAATCATCATATTGCTCTAGGTACGCTTCTTTAGCGAGCTTATTCCCTTGGTACATCAGCTTAATTTTACTCTCAGAAATAAGATTACATCTTGGTAGTATTTCATTGATATGTTTCCAAGAAAGTAAATTCTCCTTTTTAACTGCATTCTTTATCAAAAAGGGTTTTTGCTCAAAATACTCTTCCCTAAACTGCTTAACCGATACAGGAATGTTAATTAACATTTATTCCTCCCTTTAATTATTGATAGATAACACTGTTGAAAATACCTACTACAAACAGAATACGTATATCCCAGCTAACAACTATCCTGAAATAAGCAACTTCGCAAGATTTCTTCATAATTGATAAAATTAACCGTCAATAACTTTTCTATCAAAATAAGTGAAATTTTTCATTTAAGAGTTGTACAAAAAATAAAATAATAATAACGACAACTCCTGATATAGAATCTCTAAGTTGAAAATCTCCTTCATCTCCATATAACCAAAACATTATCTTTTTTGTAATAAAACTTGTTAACATAGCAGGAATAACAGCAGCAATAACAATAAACTTTAAATATTTAAAACTAAAAATAACAGAGAAAAAATCCACTAACATACTTTCCCCCCAATCTTATATCTAGCAATAATCACACCCATCTCCCTCTCCATGCTCAGGTTTATTAGATGTATCATTATTTTGGAATGTACCCTTTAAAACACTTTCAGTATAACTTCCAAAAAAAACACCGAATGCACCAGAAACTACACCTCCTAATTGATAAATTCCGGAGACAGTTCCTCCTAATGCACCACTAAGCATCGCAGTACTTAATTCTATGGGATCTTTCTTTCCAGAACTTCCCATATAAGACCCTGCACCTGCCAATGCACCTGTACCAGCAGCAACTCCAATACCTCCACCACCTCCTCCTGCAGGTCCCCCACACCCGCACTTAAAGGAATCAATCCACCCACAACTAATTGATACTCATCTATTCTTAGTTCTCTCATAAAGCCTCCTAAAATAAGCTATTAACTATACTAAAAACTACACAAAATAAAAATATAATAAATTATTGCAAATAATTTTTATTTGCAATAATTATTAATTTTTATAAATAATTTGTGAATAAGCATAAACCCTAGTAGTTTAATTTTATAAGTTAGAATCAAAAAAGTTTTTTACTAAAAATACTCTTCTCTAAACTGCTTAACCGATACAGGAATGTTAATTAACATTTATTCCTCCCATTAATTATTGATAGATAACACTGTTGAAAATACCTACTACAAACAGAATGCGTATATCCCAACTAACAACCATCCTGAAATAAGCAACTTCGCAAGATTTCTTCATAATTGATAAAATTAACCGTCAATAACTTTTCTATCAAAATAAGTGAAATTTTTCATTTAAGAGTTGTACAAAAAATAAAATAATAATAACGACAACTCCTGATATAGAATCTCTAAGTTGAAAATCTCCTTCATCTCCATATAACCAAAACATTATCTTTTTTGTAATAAAACTTGTTAACATAACAGGAATAACAGCGGCAATAACAATAAATTTTAAATATTTAAAACTAAAAATAGCAAAGAAAAAATCCACTAACATACTTTCCCCCAATCTTATATCTAGCAATAATCACACCCATCTCCCTCTCCATGCTCAGGTTTATTAGATGTATTATTATTTTGGAACATCCCTTTTAAAATACTGTCAGCATAACCTCCCACAAAACCTCCTACTGCACCTGCACCTACAGTCCCAAATGATTGAGAAATACCAGCAATAGCTCCCCCTAACGCACCACTAAGCATCGCAGTACTTAATTCTATGGGATCTTTCTTTCCTGAACCCCCCATATAAGATCCTGCACCTGTAAATGCACCTATACCAGCCGAAATTCCAATACCTCCACCACCTCCTCCTGCAGGTCCCCCACCACCCGCACTTAAAGGAATCAATCCACCCACAACTAATTGATACTCATCTATTCTTAGTTCTCTCATAAAGCCTCCTAAAATAAGCTATTAACTATACTAAAAACTACACAAAATAAAAATATAATAAATTATTGCAAATAATTTTTATTTGTATAATTATTAATTTTTATAAATAATTTGTGAATAAGTATAAACCCTAGTAGTTTAATTTTATAAGTTAGAATCAAAAAAGTTTTTTACTAAAAATACTCTTCTCTAAACTGCTTAACCGATACAGGAATGTTAATTAACATTTATTCCTCCCTTTAATACTGATAAATAAAACACTTAAAGTTACAAAATATTTATATTTTATATAAATGGTTATTTATAATAATAATTTATATAAAATCTACTAACTAGCTGATATTATTGTATTTACTATTATTTTTACTTAATCAAAAAATGAAGAGTTCTATTAAATGAAAAGTTCTATTAATAAAATGGGCACATAATATAACAATAAAAAATATAAAGATTCCTAAAACTTCCTTAACTTCTTTATTATCTTCACTTCCATATAATTTAAACATTATTCCTCTGGTAATTATTCGAGTTATAACAGCTAGAATAATAAAGACCATAACTCGTTTAAAATATTCAAAACTAAATATAATAGTGAATAAATCATTTAACATTTTTCATCCTTATCTCTAGCAATAACTACATCCATCGCCTTTGCTATACTTGATATTAAAAAAAAGGAAATACATCTTTAATCAAATGGAATTTTTTACTTAATCCATGAAAGCCTCCTAATACCAATCCACATAGCACCATCTCCATAAATTTTCTCCCTCTTACTCTTATATCTATATCCGATTTACTACCATATAATATAAAACTTACTCCTCTAACAACAAAAATCGTCAAAACTATCGGTATAATAAAACCAATAACTAAATTCTTTAAATATTCCATACTAAAAATATCCAATAAAGGCTTTCTTCTAAAATAACCTACTATCTTGTTACATTCATATAATCTAATAATTCATATACTTACCTTATAATATTCATCTATTTTTAACTAAAAACAGAATCTTTTGTTAAAAAGATAGACAAAACCACCATTAAAGGAAAAATAAATAACACTAAATTTTCATGTATTTTTTTATTATTTTCTTCTCCATACCGTAAAATCATTATTCCCTTTATAATAATACGAGTTATAAAAGCAGGAAGAAAAACACAAAGGAAGAGAAATTTAATATTTTCAATAAGATATAAACTATATTCAATTTCTTGCCCCATATTTAACCCTCCCATGTAATATTTCGTTAATGAAAATAATTCTCATTATAATTATTTTTTAATGTTTTGTAAATAAAAGAAACCAATTAATACTAAATTATTTTTATAAATATGACAAATGAATTCTCTTTAAAAGAAAGTAAAACAGAATTCTATTTGATTAACCCTAAATTAATATTTGTATAGTCCTGCGCTTTCTTCCTCCTTTACGGTCAAAAAATATTTTTATTGATAAAGCAGATAGAATTTTCTAGTAATAACAGTACTTACCGACACTGTTATAAAAAGCAGTACAAAAAATAATACCCTTCCCTTTTGTGAGTCGATATACTCTTTATCCAGATTTGACACCATAAACCCTAGTATAGATTTATGAAGAATAATAGTTACTATTACGGATAAACTTACAATAATAAAACCCCGCCTCATAGACTCTACATTAGAATCTAAAAAAGATATACCTACTAGCACAACTATACCAATAGCCATAAACAGTAAATCTGTACTCTTTTGATCTTCTCTATCTATACACAGAAAAGCAATAATTTTGTCACCTACCATTCTTATTAGAAAAAGTGGAATAATAAGATACAGCACGAAAGCCTTAATCAATACTAATACTATTTCTATACCCACCATAAGTTCTCCTTTATATAAATAAAAATGATAATTATTAACTACATTTAAATCTTTGTAAATAAAAGAACCCTATCGAGTAATATAACAAGTAACACTACTTATACAAGAAATAAGCAACAGGCGCAGTCATACCCACCAATAATTTGGCTTGCCAATGTGTCAGTTGGGCTTGAGGAGGAATAGTATCCCCTCTTTTCTTTAAGATACGCACAAAGCGGTTATAACGAATAGCCGCCTTAATAAATTCTTTAGGTTGATAGCGAAACCAAGGCAAGCAATCATTTACCATATCTTTAGCAAGTAATAACAAACCCAGCGCATGCTTTTCCACATTAATATTCCCCTCATGAGAAAGAGAATCTCCACTCTCAAAATAAATACGGTAAATATGATTAATAAATAATGTCTTATACCCTGCTCTAGCAATGGCTCTCCAAACAAGACTTTCAGGTACAAAACCTTGTATATCTTCTGGGAAAGGAAATTGTCGTAAAACGGCTGTATGCAAGCACCCAAATTTCTCACCCCTTACTTTATATTTAAAATACATATCCAATGAGCTTAGTGTCATTTTATCTTGTGGATACTCATCACCGACTACTTCACCTGTAGGTCTTGCACAAAGCCCTGTAATGCCAATGTAGTTCTCTTTATTCTCTAGTGATAACCATATTGACCACATATGCTTTAAGGCATCATGGCACATGGTATCGTCACTATCTAAGGCAACAAGTAATACCCCTTTTGCCTCTCGCACGCCATGATTAAAAGCAACTTTTTTATGTTGGTTCTCTTGCCAAACATAGCGAATCTTTATTTTTTGTTCCTTTATCCAAGATTCCACCAGTGATTTCGTATGATCGGTAGAACCATCATCCACAATCAACCACTCAAAATCCTTAAAATCTTGAGCTAATAAACTCTCATAAACACGAGGCAAAGTCGTTGCCCGATTAAAAGTAGGTGTCATCACCGTAAAGGGTAGCATATTCAGTCCAATCGAGATAAAAGCAAGCGATATTTATAGTAGCATAAGATTAAAAGTATATAAAACAAAGGCAAAAAGCCAAGAATCACAAGGAATCTTGGCTTTCAATTCTACTAACAACATTGTCAATACAATGTGTTATCGACTAGATGCTAAACCCAATTATACGCGTTTAACTTTTTCTAGCATTTTAAATGTACCCTTTGGAGAGCCTACAAACAAACGTTTGAAAGATTTGCTTAAACAACGGCGCTCTAGAGTATTACGGCGATTGCGTTTAACTTCTGCCATTTTCTTCTCCGAACATCAGACTAAGTAATCCTCTAGTTTAGCCTATTTTTAAAAGAAAAGGATATTTTCTGATACTTTACACCGAAATATGTTGTTTTATCGCCTATTGAGTACAAAATAATCGCTTATGGTGAAACAAACACTAGGCACTTCCCAGCATTTTTACCGCTAACATAAAGGCTTCTCGCAAAGAAGATTCATCCGCCATACCTTTACCCGCAATATCAAATGCCGTCCCATGATCCACACTAGTCCGAATAAAAGGAAGTCCTACCGTTACATTTACACCAGAATCAACCCCCAAATACTTCACGGGAATTAAACCCTGATCATGATACTGTGCCACTACAATATCAAACTCACCTTGTCTGGCTCGCATAAAAATAGTATCTCCCGGGTATGGCCCACTGACTAAAATTCCCTCTGCTTGTAGCGCTTCAATGGTCGGTTTAATGACTTCTATCTCTTCTCGTCCAAAACGTCCTTCTTCCCCTGCATGTGGGTTTAAGCCAGCAACGGCAATCCGCCCTTGTACTAAACCTAATTGCTGACAAGCTTTGTGTGCCAAACGAATTGCTATCGCTTCATTTTCAGGGGTAATATAGTGGGGGACATCAGCCAATGCCATATGAATCGTTACCAGAATAACCCGGATTTCATCATTTAAGAGCATCATACCCACATGATCCACACCAGCTCGATACGCTAAGATTTCAGTATGACCGGGAAAATGATATCCAGCTAATTTTAAAGATACTTTATGTAAAGGGGCTGTTACGATAGCATCAATTTCACCACTCAAGGCATGATCAATCGCTTTATTTAAGAAAGCATAGCTTGCTTCCCCCCCTTCACGGCTTGTTTGCCCTAATACAAAATCTTGTCCTAAATCGATACCTGCATTTATTAAGGGAATAATAAACTGTTCTGAAGCATCTAATAATACAGCACTTGCTTCCTCTGGCGATTGGCAGTGATAAATAAATGGACAGGGTAAACCTGAAAATGCCGCCGCACGATAAAGACTCTGTTCATCACCATACACGACAAAAGGAACAGAAACGCCCTTATACAGTAACTTTACAATTAGCTCTGGACCAATCCCTGCCGGATCACCCATCGTAATACCAAGTAATCTTTTATGCATCATTTTCCCCTTATCCATTGGTCAATATAGTCTATCACTATAGTGATACTTTTGTTATAACACTTTTATAAAATGGCTATTTATTCACTCAAAATTAGGATATATATTTTAAATAGCACTATAAATTTTTCTATTATTCAAATAAAAGTATATAAAGAAAACCCACTCACTCTAATCAATACTATTGATAAAAAACACAACGTAATAGCCATTAATCAAACAAATTTTGTCAGTAGCACAAAAAACAACCAGAGAAACAACATTATTTATAAAGCGTTTTCTTCATAAAATGATCTGTTTAATTTTAAAATTTATATTTAAACTATTTATAATAATTTTCTTAACTACTCTTTATATACTCAATAATAATATACACCCAAACAATTTGTAACGATTACACATAAAATTTCTCTTTAATATCCCTCATTATCTCCCATATATTCTTTATCTATAAATTACCCATCTGTTAAAATAACCCTTTACTTTCACCTTATCAATACGCATTATGTCAGATCATCAAATTCGACTCTTCGGCGCAAAACAAAATAGTCTAAAAAACCTTAATGTTGCTTTTAATACGGGTGAAATAACCGTTATTACTGGTGTCTCAGGGTCAGGAAAAAGCTCCTTAGCCTTTGATACACTCTATGCAGAAGGTCAGCGTAAATATGTAGAAACATTCTCCCCCTATGCTAGACAGTTTCTAGATCGGATGGATAAGCCCAATGTGGATCATATTGATGGTATTCTTCCAGCAATTGCTATTGACCAAACCAACCCTGTCCGCAACTCTCGTAGTTCGGTAGGGACAATGACCGAATTAAATGATCATCTCAAACTATTATTTGCCCGTACCGCTAAACTCTACTGCCGACAATGTGCACAAGAAGTAAAGCACGACAACAGTGAGACCATTTACACACAACTTAAAACATTAAGTCAAGCCGCAGGAGACCCCCGTCTTATTCTGACATTTGCTATTCGTATCCCTAATAATTACACCGAAGAAGAAGTTAAAAGTTTTTTAGAGCAACAAGGTTATACACGCATTCATGATGAACAGATTCATACTGTAACAACCTCTACCGCTAAGAAAAAAAATGAAGAAAGTTTCCGTGAACTCTATGTTGTACAAGATCGCTTCCGCTTTAGCAAGGCAGAAAAAACACGCGTAACAGAAGCTATTGAAGCAGCGTTTCTTTACGGACAAGGCAAACTCCGTATCTATGCCCTTAATGATGAGGGGGGCAATGCTTATCAATGGAACTTTAGCCAACATCTACATTGTGCTAAATGTGATATTTCCTATTCAGAAGCACTTCCTAGCACCTTTTCCTTTAATTCACCATTAGGTGCTTGTGAGGCTTGCCGAGGTTTTGGACGCACAATGGGGATTGATTACGGTTTAGTTGTCCCTGATGAAAATAAAACACTAGCAGAGGGTGCTATTAAACCTTGGCAAACACCCACCTATGCCGAATGCCAAGATGAACTGATGAAATATGCTAAAAAAGCAGGTATTCGTACCAATATTCCATGGAAAAACTTAACAGAAGCTGAAAAACATTGGATTATCCAAGGGGATGAAGACTTTGTGGATAGCAAGCAAGGTTGGAAAACCCAGTGGTATGGGGTAGCTCGTTTTTTTGACTACTTAGAAAGTAAATCCTACAAAATGCATATCCGTGTGATGCTCTCTAAGTATCGGAGTTATCAGCCTTGTGAAACCTGCCATGGTTCTCGTTTAAAACCAGAAGCCAACCTCTGGCGAATTGGCACACAAACAGCAGAAAGACAAGCAAATTATACTCGCTTTATGCCAGTCGGTACGGCATGGACACCAGAGCAACTAGATGCTTTACCCGGGCTATGTATCCATGACTTAATGAGATTACCCATTGCGAATATTCAACAATTCTTTAACGAAGAGGATTTTGGCGAAGATAGCACCATTGAACTTGTCTTAACAGAAATTCGTACACGTTTAAACTACCTTAATGATGTAGGACTCTCTTATCTCAGTCTTGATCGTCAAAGTCGCACCCTGTCTGGCGGAGAGGTTCAACGAATTAATCTCACAACCGCCTTAGGAACATCCTTAACCAATACACTTTTTGTGTTAGATGAGCCCTCTATCGGTTTACACCCTCATGATATGGACAGAATTGTGCAAGTCATGAAACGCTTACGTCAAGCAGGTAATACCTTAGTAGTCGTTGAGCATGACCCACAAGTGATGGTTGCTGCTGACCGTATTCTTGATATGGGCCCTGGCCCCGGTGAACGTGGCGGAGAAATTGTTTTTGATGGAACACCCGAACAATTACGCCAAGCCAATACATTAACAGGACAATACTTAGGTGGACGGTTACGGGTTGAATCTCCCCTTCCTATGAAAGTGCTACCCAATACACCCAAACTAATATTGGAAGGAGCAAAAGAACATAACCTCAAAAATATTAATGTTGCCTTTCCGCTCAATCGTCTTGTCTGCGTAACAGGTGTATCAGGATCAGGTAAATCAACACTTATCCAAGATGTGTTATATCCAGCCTTACTCAAACATTTCAGCAAACCCACCGAATCACCTGGTGCATACCGGCAACTATTAGGTGCAGAGCAAATCGCTGATGTGATTATGGTCGATCAAACACCTATTGGCAAAACAACTCGTTCTAACCCTGCAAGTTATGTCGGTGCATTTGATACAATTCGTCAACTATTTGCACAAGCACCACTTGCCAGAGAAAGAGGCTATACTGCGGGAACATTTAGCTTTAATAGTGGTGATGGACGTTGCCCCACCTGTAGTGGAACAGGCTTTGAACACGTTGAAATGCAATTCCTTTCTGATGTGTATTTACGTTGTCCTGATTGTGATGGAAAACGCTTTAGACCTGAAATATTAGAGGTTAAACTAGAACACCTTGGTCATTCTGCCTCTATTGCTGATGTATTAGCTATGACAGTCAGTGAGGCACTGGATTTCTTTAAAGGATTAAAAGAAATTAAACGTAAATTACAACCTCTCATTGATGTCGGTTTAGAATACGTTAGCCTTGGTCAGCCTGTTCCTACCCTATCTGGAGGGGAAGCACAACGGTTAAAATTAGCAGGGCATTTAGTAGAAGCAGAAAAACTTAGTGCTAAAGCCAAGACCCTTGCTTATAAAGGTAATCTTTTCTTATTTGATGAACCTACTACTGGTTTACATTTTGATGATGTGGCACGTTTAATGCGAGCCTTCCGTAAGCTATTGGAAGCAGGGCATTCTCTTATTATTATTGAGCATAATATTGATGTTATTCGTGCCGCAGATTGGATTATTGATCTTGGCCCAGAGGGCGGTGAAAACGGTGGGATGATTGTTGCCGAAGGAACACCGATTGATTTAAGTCACCATCCTCAATCCCTCACAGGCGTTGCGCTTAAAAATTACGAAAAAGAGATTGTTATTCATACCAAAGCATATTTATCTGATCAAACAATTTCTTATCAAATACAGCATAATCAGCCTAAAGAGATAGAAATTCTTAATGCAAGAGAACATAATCTTAAAAATATTTCTGTGAATATCCCTCATCAGAAATTTACGGTCATTACGGGTGTATCAGGTTCAGGTAAATCTACCTTAGCCTTTGATATTTTATTTAATGAAGGACAACGCCGTTATTTAGAATCACTTAATGCGTATGCAAGAGCCGTTGTACAACCTGCAGGTAAACCGGATGTTGATGCCATTTACGGTATTGCACCTACTGTAGCGATAGAGCAAAGAACCAGTCGTGGCGGTCGAAAATCAACCGTTGGAACAATGACTGAGATTCACCATTTTTTACGTCTCCTCTACGTTAAACTTGGTACACAATATTGCCCTAATTGTAATGTCCCTGTTGTTCCCTCTAGCAAAGAACAAATCCTTGCACATATTATGCATGACTATAAGAGTGAACGTATTATTTTACTTGCACCACTGGTTACTGCACGTAAGGGGTATTACACGGATCTCGCTAAATGGGCTGAAAAAGCAGGCTACACACATTTACGGGTAGATGGTGAGTTTATTCCTGTATCTCCTTGGCCTCGTCTTGATAGGTACAAGGAACATACCATTGAATTACCGGTACTCGATACAATGGTTTCACCACAGCAAGAAAAAACACTTATTCAAGGGATAGCTCTTAGCCTACAACATGGTGAGGGGGTAATGAGTATCTTACATCAACTCCTCAAAAAAGCCTCTTTTACCGAGCTTTATGGCGAACAACGGCATTTTTCTAGTAAGCGTGTTTGCCCCTCTTGTCATACCAGTTACCCTGAACCTGATCCACGTTTATTTTCTTATAACTCTAAACATGGTTGGTGTACGAGTTGTTTTGGTACAGGTTTAACCATTGCAGGATTTGATGCAGAACAAACCGGGGAAGAAAACGCTTGGTTACAACATGAAGAAAACGGAGAATATCTAGGTACTTGTGTATCATGCCAAGGCACTCGTCTTAATCCTGTAGCTCGTGCCGTTCGTTGGCAAGATAAATCCATTACCGATATTAGCCAATTCTCTGTACAAGAGGCTCAAGATTTCTTCATGCATGTTCAGCTTGATAAAAGAGAAACAGAGATTGCTCGGGATATTCTGGTAGAAATCAAAAATCGTTTACGTTTTATGCAATCTGTAGGGTTAAATTACTTAACACTAGACCGTTCATCACCCACCTTATCGGGAGGAGAGGCTCAGCGTATTCGCCTTGCCGCTCAACTGGGTTCTAATTTACAAGGGGTTTGCTATATTCTAGATGAACCTACTATTGGTTTACACCCTAGGGATAATCGTATTCTCTTAGAAGCACTTAGCAAACTAGAAGGTAACGGTAATACCTTAGTGGTGGTTGAACATGATGAAGATACTATCCGTAAGGCAGAGCATATTATTGATATAGGCCCCGGTGCTGGTGTCAGAGGTGGGACGGTTGTTGCTCAAGGAAGTTATGAAGATATTATTAATAATCCTCAATCACTCACGGGTAAATTCTTAGCACACCCTATTCAACACCCCATTAAACCAAGACGGGAAATAACGGATGATCAAGCATGGATTCAAATTAAAGGGGCTAATTTACATAATTTACAACAAGTGGATGCACAGATTCCTTTAGGGAAACTCAGTGTCATTACAGGGGTTTCTGGGTCTGGTAAGTCTAGCTTAGCAAGAGATGTTCTGCTCCATAACCTTAAACAAGTTGTGGGTAGTAAAGACAAACCATCATGGACTGGTTGTCAAAAAATAGTCGGATGGGAACAGATTGACCGAGTATTAGAGGTCGATCAAACCCCGATTGGAAAAACACCTCGCTCTTGCCCTGCTACCTATATTGGTTTTTGGGATGATGTTCGTCAACAGTTTGCACAAACACAAGAAGCCAAAATCCGCGGATGGACAGCCTCTCGTTTTTCATTTAACACAGGGGCTGGTCGATGCCCTGTTTGTGAAGGACAAGGTATGCGGACGGTAGAAATGAGTTTCTTACCTGATATTAAAGTACCATGTGAAGCCTGCCATGGCAATCGCTTTAACCCCGACACCCTAAATGTACGTCTTCGTGAAAAAACAGTGGGCGAAGTGCTTCGTATGGAAATTGATGATGCTATCCCTTATTTTGCAGCCCATCCTAAAGTATTACGCCCATTACAACTCATGCAAGATGTTGGCTTAGGTTATCTCACCCTAGGACAAGCCTCTCCTACCCTATCAGGAGGTGAAGCACAGCGTATTAAACTCGTTTCAGAACTTGTAAAAGCACGTTTAGATACAGGTGTGATAAAAACAGGACGAGCCTCTCGTCAGCCTCATACCCTCTATGTTTTAGACGAACCAACAGTGGGTTTATCAATGGCAGACGTAGAGAAACTCATCCATGTTCTTCACCGCCTTGTGGATACCGGCAATACCGTTGTTGTTATTGAACATAACCTTGATATTATGGCAGAAGCAGATTGGATTCTTGATATGGGACCAGAAGGCGGCACTGGTGGTGGACAATTAGTTGCTAGTGGTAGCCCAGAAACACTAATTAAACAGAAAAAACACTCCCATACAGGGGCTGTTTTAGCTGAGTTTATGCAGAATAGTCATCAAGTAACTACTACAAAGAAACCAGCAAGAAAAGCGAAAAAAGATAAGGCATAATTTGCCTCATATTTATCGCTTATTATCATCCTTGGTAATAAGCGATAATTTTTTATAATAAGGAAAAATAAACTTTACCAAAAGCATGGAGAAATAATGATTGACAAAGCGAGTTTTGCGAGCATAGCGAACAACTGCGACTCAACATTGTTTGCAGTGCTTTTATAAATACCGTTTTATTGCTAAAAATAAGCTTCTAATCCTATTTTTATCAAGTAAAAATAAATTACATCAAAAGCACGGAAAAATAATGAATGACAAAGCGAGTTTTGCGAGCATAGCGAGCAACTGCGACTCAACATTATTTGCAGTGCTTTTATAAATACCGTTTTATTGCTAAAAAATAAACACCTAACTCAACAATGCTTACGCTACTTTTTGCAATAAAGCCTCTATTGCCAAATTAGCTGCCGCTAATCCCATACTTGCCGTAATCGTCACACTTGACCCATACCCTGCACATGATAGCCCTTGCGGTGCTTTATCAGGACTAGCCCACAAGGTAGGAAGCTGAGCCACCTGATCATACCAAATACAAGACACCCCCATCTTAGGCGGTTTCTTCAAAGCACGTCCCTTTTGATCCGATCCTTTAGGATACTGATAGTCTTTTCGTAAAATCTGACGAATACGCCCTAATAACTGATCATTTTTTACAAAAGCCAAATCGGTATAACGCAGACTAAACACATCCATCTTTCCCCCTGCACCACCGCACATTAAAAAGGGAATATTCACTTCTTTAGCCGCCAATAACATCGCTACCTTTGCCTTAACCTGATCCGTACAATCTAAGACCATATCAGGCTTATATTGATTTAAATATAAACCAATATTATCTTCTTCTACAAAATCATCAATAATATTTACCGTACAGAATGGATTAATATCCAGAATACGTTCCTTCATCGCTTCAATCTTTGCCTTACCTATCGTACTACCCAAAGCATGTACCTGACGATTAATATTTGATTCAGCGATATGATCCAAATCCACTAATGTTAATGTACCCACACCAGATCGAGCCAAGGCTTCTGCCACCCATGATCCAACCCCGCCAATACCTGCAATAAAAATATGCGATTGAGCAAGTTGTTTTGTTGCTTTTTCACCATATAATCTTTCTAAACTACTAAAGCGGCGGGCGATTAATTCTTTTGTATTTTCCATCATCTACAGAATTGACTATAATATGCCCTTATTGTATCAGCTTTATTTTGAAAATTATCGTGTCACCTTATCAAACCTCCGCTATCCAAAAAGCTCAAAAGCATTTACTCACCTTTCGTACATGGACAGAAGAAGAGCGAGAAACCTCCATGTTTGATACACTTAGTGCGTTAGAAGAACAAAAGGATATTTGGATATTTGGCTATGGTTCATTAATTTGGCGACCAGAATTTGCTTTTGAAGAAGCAAGACCTGCTACCTTACACGGCTATAGCCGGTCATTATGTTTATGGTCATGTATTAATAGAGGCACACCAGAACAACCCGGTTTAGTCTTCGGGCTTAAATCCGGGGGAATATGTGAGGGACGTGTATTCAGACTACCTAATGAAGATATAGTGGGACAATTCCGTGCCTTATGGAAACGAGAAATGCCATCAGAATCCTATATTCCTATGTGGTTAGACTGTCAAACACCAGAGGGGATTGTTAAAGCACTTGTTTTTGTCATGGATACCCAAAGCTGTGCTTATACTGGTGAACTCAGCGAAGAAGAAATGATTGCTATTGCCCTTACGGCAAGTGGTACTTATGGCCCATGTCATGAATATGTTACCCAAACTGCCGAAGCACTAACCGCAGCAGGTATTAAAGATGAGGGGCTTACTCAGCTTAGCCAAAAAATTAAAGCAAGGCTAGCGACAGGGGCATAGTATTAAAGCGTATCTTTTATATCACATGCCTTTTGTCGCCCATTTTCACAAGACTTATTAATCCATTTTTTAGCAAGAGTAAGATTTTTCTCTGTTCCCTTACCCTCTTTATATAGCATACCTAAATGCAATTGGGCTTCAGCATGATTTTGTTCTGCGGCAGCCTGAAACCATTTAATCGCTTCTGTATAATCAGGTTTAACGATATCACCATCTTCATAAACAGTCCCTAATAAAAACTGAGCTTCTGTATATCCTTGCTCCGCAGCTGATTTAACCCATTTAAGTACTTCCTCATTATTTTTTTCAACACCATTACCTCTTGCATATAAACGGGCTAATTTTAGTTTAGCCTCAGCATAACCTTGATCGGCAGCTGCTTTATACCATATCGCTGCTGCCGTATAATTTTGAAAACCCCATTTACTTTCATCATACATAAGACCGACTTGATATTGTGCATATTTATTTCCTTGTTTAGCCGCTGCTCGATACCATCTTAATGCTTCTTGATAATCTTTAGGTACCCCTACTCCTCCTTTATATAGTTCTCCTAATCTTATTTGTGCAGGTACACTCCCTTTATCCGCCGCAGCTTTATACCATTTTAATCCTTCTTCATAATTTGGCTCTACACCCGCCCCTATAAACAATATTGTTCCCACATAAAATTGGGCCTCTACATTCCCTTGCTCTGCTAATGGTTGAAGAATAGTGAATGCTTTACTATAGTTTTCTTGATCAAGATACTGCTCTGCTTGCTTCATATCTGCTTGTGTATCAGCAAAAAGTTGAGTAGGCATAAGCAATACAGTGAAACTTATCAAGAGGGTTTTCAGTAATTTATTTGAACACATGATAAATCCTGGAAAAATAAGGAATACTTTTTATGATATAAACATTTCCCTACTATAATAAAACAAAACCTCTTATGATGCTTATTAATATATAAACAATTATTGTTTCTCCCTACCCATTAAAAATAAAATAAGCTAATAACTAGCATCCTTTCTTTTTTAGGCTTATACTCTTATTACTAGATTTTTGAGAGGTATTTGTTATGTCCATTGCTGATTTACGTCAAAATTATGACAAAGATATTCTATTAGAGACCAGTATTGATCCCAATCCCTTTGTGCAATTTCAACGCTGGTTTGACCAAGCCGCCAAAGAGGGTGGATTAGAGCCAAATGCAATGACTGTTTCTACTGTGAATACGCAAGGGAAACCAAGCTCTCGTATTTGCCTATTAAAAGACTTTGATGAAAACGGATTTGTTTTTTTTACAAACTATGAGTCTGCCAAGGGACAGAATATTGCTCAAAACCCTTATGTGAGTTTATTGTTTTTTTGGATGGTTCAACAACGTCAAGTACATATTATTGGACGTGCAGAAAAGATTTCTGAATCGGAATCTACCGCTTACTTCAAGTCAAGACCCTTAGGATCACAAATTGGGGCATGGGCATCAAAACAAAGCCAAGAAATAAGCCGAGAAGAATTAGAAACACGCTACCAACAATATGAAAAACAATTTGCTCAAGATGTTCCCAAACCCGATAATTGGGGAGGCTATCGTGTTGTACCTGAAAGTATTGAGTTCTGGCAAGGTCGCCCTTCTCGTCTTCATGATCGTCTTAAATTTATCCGCCAATCGAATGGTGAATGGCATCTTGTACGTTTATCACCTTAATAGATTAATACTGTTTCTACCTAATAAAAAAGGTCTTACGCAAAAGTAAGACCTTTTATCCTTCAAAGCACCTAATATTTACAATACTTACTATTTAAACAAATAATCTGTGTATGTCAATTGTATCTATTATCTATCACGTTCTACAGAGAATTGACAGAAATCTCGCAATGATTGTTTAAAAACAGAATCAGGGAAATGGGCTAATGCTTGCATAGCAATTTCTGCTTCCTGAATCGCCATCTGACGCGTATAATCTAGTGCATCTGTTGCTTGGATAGCAGCAACTACCGCTTCAAAATCAGCCTCGCCTGTTTCAATCGCCTTTTTAATCATCGCTTGTTGTTCTGGTGTACCCACTTCCATAACACGAATTAAGGGTAAAGTAGGTTTACCTTCTCTAAGGTCATCACCCACATTTTTACCCAAAGCATCGGCTGAACCTGAATAATCTAACACATCATCAATCAACTGAAAAGCTGTTCCCACATGGCGACCATAAGCTGCTGCCGCTTGCTCTACTTCAGCACTAGCACCAGCAATCACCGCGGCTACCTGTGTCGCGGCTTCAAATAATTTAGCTGTTTTATACCGTACGACTTGCAAATAGCGTTCAACCGACACATCAGGGTCATGAATATTCAATAACTGTAATACCTCACCCTCTGCAATAACAGTTGTTGCTCCCGATATAATCTGCATCACACGCATAGAATCAACTTCAACCATCATTTCAAAAGAGCGTGAATAGAGATAGTCCCCCACTAATACACTCGCTGCATTCCCAAAAACAGCATTAGCCGTTTCTCTTCCTCGCCGCATATCAGACTCATCCACCACATCATCATGCAAAAGCGTGGAAGTATGGATAAACTCAATAACCGCTGCTAAGATATGATGCAAATCACCTTTGTAGCCTAACGCATTAGCAACCATTAGCACCATTGCTGGACGCATACGCTTACCCCCAGCACTAATAATATATTCTCCAATCGTACGAATCATCACGACTTCAGAATTTAGGCGATTACGAATTACCGTATCGACTTTTTGCATATCCTCAGCAATAGGGCTAATAATTTCTTGAATATTCACGGCAAACCTATGATAAAAATAAAATATTTGTATATTCTACTATATGCATTTTACAGATGAAACAAAATAGGGATTAACATTACTATAAAAGTAAGGTAAATCATTTGACAGAAGGATTTTATATGCAACAAGAAGAAATACAACAACTGATACAAAAAGCGATTGGTGTTTTAGCACAACTTGAGGCGTGGCTTCCTCCTGCACCCCAAGCAATAGACTGGAATGCTAAAGCCTTTCGTTGGCGAAAAAAGGGAGGAACAGCATGGCTAGAGGCTATCAAAGTCATTGATACGATTAAAGAGGATAACCTGCTACATATTACTCAACAAAAGCAAGCCATTGACACCAATACACGCTTTTTTCTACAAGGCAAACCAGCTAATAATATCCTAATGACAGGTGCAAGAGGTACAGGTAAAAGCTCTCTGGTCAAAGCAATGCTCACCAAATATGCATCCGCAGGGCTTCGTCTTATTGAAGTGGATAAATCAGATTTGGGTGATTTAAGTGATATTATTGATTTAATCAGTCATCGTCCTGAACGCTTTATTATCTTTTGTGATGACCTTTCTTTTGATGAAGGAGAAGTCAGTTATAAAGCCCTAAAATCAGCATTAGATGGCTCTATTGCTACACGCAGTGAAAACGTATTGATTTATGCTACCTCTAATCGCCGTCATTTAATGCCAGAGTATATGCGTGAAAATCTTTCTACACATCATCAAGCAGATGGGGAAATACACCCAGGGGAAGCCATTGAGGAAAAAATTTCTTTATCCGAACGCTTTGGTCTATGGTTAGCATTCTATCCTTTTAAACAAGAGGATTATCTAGCCATTGTTGATTATTGGTTAAATACCTTAGGTTGTCCTCAAGAATATATTGAAGAAAGCCATACGGAAGCTTTACAATGGGCGATTCAGCGTGGTTCTCGATCTGGTCGGGTTGCTCGTCATTTTGCCAGTGATTGGACAGCCCGACATATAGACTAAAGTAAAGCATAATGATTATTTAAAGGAATATCTATTTATGTCAAATAAACCTTATCTTCGTGTTGCTGTTGGCGTTATTTTAAAAGGAAAGCAAGTTTTACTCGCTCAACGGCCAGAAGGCAAACCTTGGGCAGGTTGGTGGGAATTTCCCGGTGGAAAGATTGAAAAAGACGAAAGCATACATCAAGCACTCGCCCGTGAGTTAAAAGAAGAGTTAGGGATTAGTATTGATCAATCTTATCCTTGGGTGAGTTTTGTTTATGAGTATCCTACCACTATTGTTGAACTGCATTTTCGTAAGACATATGCTTGGCAAGGGGATATTAAAGGCTTAGAAAAACAAGCATTTGCATGGACAACACCACAACAAGCACATGAGCTAGGTGATTTATTACCTGCCTCACTCACTCCTTTAAAATGGCTACAACTTCCTGATCGCTATGCTATTACACATTTTCAGCAAGTAGAAAATGAAGCTGTTTATTGGGAAAAACTCAACCGTCTTATTGCCTCAGGCATTCAACTTTTTCAATTCAGAGAACCTCTCTGGACAGATGGGATTGGTTCAAGTTCTTTACACCATCTTTTTGAAAAAACACGACAAAAATGCCATGAGCATGGTGTAAAGCTATTAATAAATAGTCGTCATCCTAGATCTTGGTGGGCATTGGCAGATGGGGTACAATTACGCGCAGAAGATGCTGTTCAATTAGATGAACGCCCTATCCCTGAAGATAAATTATTAGGGATTTCTTGCCACACCTTAGCCGATATTTTATATGCTCATCAATTAAAAGCAGATTTTATTATACTAGGTCATGTTGGAGCAACCGCCTCTCACCCTAATCAAGCACCTCTGGGCTGGGAACAGTTTAGTGCATTAGCAATAGAAGCTGGGCGACCTGTTTTTGCTATCGGCGGACAAACAAGCCAAACACTCGCCCAAGCGAAAACCTATGGTGCACATGGGGTGGCTATATTGAGTGGGGAATAAGGATTAAAGTAGGGTTAGATTAAATAGAAATCTATATTCTTTTTCTCTCATACCCTACCTATTTCGTTAAATCCCTTCACCAAAACCACTTCCCCAAAAGTCTTGTTTTTTGGTACGAGAAGAACCGCTCATACTGACAAATTCACCGGGGGCTACATCCTGTGTTACCCAAGTATTACCCCCAATCACTGCACCTTTACCAATCGTGATACGACCTAAAATCGTAGCACTGGCATAAATAACCACATCATCTTCTACAATCGGGTGACGTGCAAGACCTTTGTGTAATGTACCATCTTCATTAGCCGGGAAACTTTTTGCACCTAATGTTACGGCTTGATAAATACGAACATTTTGACCAATAATAGCTGTCTCGCCAATCACAACACCTGTACCATGATCAATAAAGCAGCCAGGACCAATCTGTGCACCGGGATGAATATCAATACCCGTCATACTATGGGATAATTCAGCAATAATACGTGCAGTTAGTGTCATATCCAATTTATATAATTCATGGGCTAAACGGTGATAAATCATCGCTTGCACCCCTGGATAACATAGTAAGACTTCATCAACACTACGTGCAGCAGGATCACCTGCATATGCCGCTTTAATATCAGAATCTAATAATGTTCTAATACGGGGCAATTGCTTTGCAAATTCTCTGACAATCTTAGAGGCACAGTTATCTACCTCACACTCATCAATTTCTTCTTCATGGTGGCGGTGTTTAATTTCGTGTTTAATTTGAGATAATAATGTACTAAGTGCTACCCCAATGGTATAACCTACATAAAAATCTTCATTTTCCTTAACCAAACCATCGGGCCCTAAACGCATAGGGAATAAAGCACCACTCAATTGTTTAATCGCTTGATCAACCGCTTGCGGTGAGGGTAAATGCCATTCACCCACTTCATCTAAACGATTATATTGCGCTCGCCATGCTTGACGTGCTTCTCTCAATCCTTTAACAATTTCTTCCTGATCAAAAGTTAAAGGGTGTTGTCCATCACATTTATAAAAAGGCATATTCTCTCTTCCCTATTGATTGGTAGAATCATGAGACACAGACCAACCACCTCCTAAAGCCATGATTAAATCTATTGTCGCTTCTAAACGTTGATTGTTTAATTGTAGCGTACTTATCTCGGTATTGTTAGCAGTATCCTCCGCTTGCGTAACACTCAAATAATCTACTAATCCTGCTAAATACTGATTTCGTGTAATTTTGGCAAACTCTTGAGCAGAGGATAATGCCCTTTGTTGAGCAAGTGCTTGTTCATTTAATACACTGATAAGGGTCATTTTATCTTCTACCTCTTTTAAGGCATTCAGTACCGTTTGGCGATAAGCTGCCACTCGTCCCCTATATTCTGCTTTACTACTGGCAATAGCCGCTTGACGAGTTCCCCCGTCAAAAATACTCAACGCTAAAGCAGGGCCTAATGACCAAAAGTTTAAAGGGGCAGATAGCCAATCAGAAAATGAACTTTCTCTTAAACCAGTACTTGCACTCAGATTCAAGGTAGGTAGCCATGCTGATTGAGCTATTCCTATTTCTTCATTCGCTTTTGCGACAGCTCGCTCTGCTATATAAATATCCGGTCTTCTTACTAATAAAGCAGAAGGTAGTAAAACAGGTACTGTTGGTATATTTGCCATAAACGGTTCGGGAGTTAGGCTAAATTGGCTCGGTGCTTTACCCAGTAAAACAGCAATGGTACTTTCATATTGCTGACGAGAAGCCTTCATATTAATCGCACTGACTCTTGCTCGCTCTAAGGCACTCATCGCACTGACAACATCTGCTCTTGCTGATACACCTTGTTGATAGCGGTTTTCATTTACCTTGAGGGAACGCTCATTACTACCCACGATACGATTCAGCAAATCTAATTCTGCATCCACTAACCGTAAATTAAAATAAGCTTTTGCTAACTGCCCCTGTAGGCTTAGTTTCATATTAGCGAGTTCGGCTGCACTGGCTTGTGCAGAAGCTTTACTTGCTTGCACTTCTCGGCGAATTTTTCCCCATAAATCAAGCTCCCAAGCAGCACTGATACTACCACTATAAGCGGAATTAGTTATTTGATTATCCCCTCCTGAACGTGTTGCACTAGCATTAGTGTTTAAAGCAGGAAATAAACCGGCACGAGAGGATCTTAACGAGGCTAATGCAACATCATAACTTGCTAATGCTTGCTCAATCTGAAAATTAGATTGATTCAATTCAGCCATTAAAGTATTCAATGTTGAATCATGAAACCGTCGCCACCAATCCCCTTGAGATAAATCATCTTGGGTAATTTGCACCCAATCATTTGTTGATTGTGACCACTCTGGAAGAGTAGAAGCTTTATAGTTTTGCCTAATATCTAATGAAGGAGCTTCCTTATAATCAGGACCAACTGCACACGCACTTAGTAGAAAAGGGAATAAAAAAAGGCTTATTTTTCGCATTCTATGGCTCACTTTTTAAGAAGCTGATGATTGACGAATAAAACGGTGACGCATTTTATCCAATAACAAATAAATAACTGGCGTAGAATAAAGTGTAAGTAACTGACTCAACAATAACCCTCCCACAATCGTTACACCCAAAGGCTGACGCATTTCTACACCGGCACCTGTCGCTAAAATAAGAGGAACTGCCCCAAAAATAGCCGCAATGGTCGTCATCATAATTGGTCTAAATCGGATTAAACATGCTGTAAAAATTGCTTGTTCAGGCGTTTCTCCAAACATTCTTTCTCTACTCACCGCAAAATCGACCATCATAATGGCATTTTTCTTCACAATCCCAATTAATAAAAACACACCAATTAAAGCAATGAGTGAAAATTCCATATCAATCGCCAATAATGCAAGTAAAGCCCCAACACCTGCCGATGGTAAGGTAGATAAAATGGTTAATGGCAAAATAAAACTTTCATATAAAATACCCAAGACCAGATACATCACCACAATAGCCGCAAGAATTAAAAGAGGTTGTTGCTTTTCCGTTTCTTGAAGTAACTGTGCATCTCCACTAGATCCTACTTCGATTAAATGGGAGGGTAAACCTATTTCTTGTATCGCTCTTTGAATCACTTGCATCGCCTGCTCTAAAGTAACATTAGGCATAAGGTTATACGAAAGAGAATCAGATACTTGTAATCCCTGATGTCGTACAGATAAAGGCGCACTCCCAGTGGTAAACTCGGCTACCGCACTTAAAGGAATAATCTTACCCTCATTATTAATTAAATGAATATCTTTCAATATAGTAGGGTCTTGTGCAAATTCTGGCGCAGCACGCATAACAACATAATATTGATTTAAATCTTCATATAAGACAGCGATTTGTGCACTACCAAAAAAACCACCTATCGTACTCGTTACTAAATTCATGCTTAACCCTAAACGAGTCACTGCATCACGGTTAATCTTTAACTCATAACGCCGCCCACTATCTTGTATGCCTTGCATCACATCTGTAATCTCAGGAATACGTTCTAAAGCGGTTTTGACCTTAGGTGTCCATTCTCTTAGTACCTCTAAGTCACCTGCTTTCAATACGATATCATAAGAGCCTGTAGAACCGCCTGGTGGGCCTCCTCCCGTATGAATATCCTGTTGAACGACTAAAGATATTTGAGAACCCGCTACTTTACCAAATTTAGTTCTCAAGCCATCAATCACTTGTTGTGCAGAGAGTGTTCTTTCTTCAAAGGGCTTTAATTGAATTAATAAAAAGCTACTATTAGATCCCCCTCTACCCCCTGCATATCCCATTACTGTTTCTACATTAGGGTCATCAAGAATAATCTGACGGTAATAATCCAGTTTTGGCATCATTGCTTGAAAAGATGTCCCCTTATCTACACGGAAAAATCCCATCACAACACCTGTATCTTGAGTAGGAAAAATGTCTTTAGGCACTACTATAAATAAGTATATATTTAAAACAATTGTTGCCAAAAAAACGAATAAAGTAATAAACTTGAACTTTAAAGCAATAGTTAATGTTTTTTTATAAAATTGCTGAACAGATGCAAAAGCATATTCAAATCCCCTAAACAGAATAAAGGGTTGAGATTTTTTCTCTTCTTTTAACCATCGTACGCATAAACTAGGTGTTAGTGTCAGTGAAACAACTAATGAAATTAAAATCGCTACTGACAACGTAACAGCAAACTCTTTAAAAAGAACACCCAGCAAATTATTCAAAAATAATAAAGGAATAAAAACAGCAATCAGAGAAAGGCTCATACTCAATACAGTAAAACCAACTTCTTTTGCCCCAATTAAAGCGGCTTCATAGGTGCTTTTCCCCTGCTCTATATAACGCATAATATTTTCAAGAACAACAATAGAGTCATCAACCACAAAACCTGTTGCAACAATCAGCGCCATTAAAGAGATGGTATTTAAGGAATAACCTAGCAAATAGATAACAATAAAAGTCCCCAATAAAGAAACCGGTACACTAATTGCTGGAATAAAGGTTGCTCGCCACTTACCCAAGAAAAACAACACCACCAGAATAACTAATATAATGGCTATCATCAATGTTAGCTCAGCTTCATGTAGTGTCGCTCTAATACTGGGACTTCTATCCTGAACCAAGGTTAAAGCAACATCATCAGGTAGCATTTCTTGTAAAGCCGGTATATTTGCTTTAATCAAATCCACTGTTTTAATAATATTGGCTCGATCCTCACGCCTTACAAGAATGGTAATAGCGCGTTTATCATTATAAAAACCACTATTGAACTCATTTTCAATATAGTCATAGACATGGGCAATATCTTTTAATCTTAACGCATTCTCTCCATTCCATCTCACCACTAAATCACGATAATCTGCCGCTTTACGTAACTGAGCATTGGTTTTAATCTGCCAACGGTATTGATCATTCTCAATCATACCATTCGGCCCGAGGGTATTCGATTGCGTAATAGTTTGCCTAATTTCACTTAATGAAACACCATAGGCACTCACCAAATAAGGATTCAAATCAACACGAACCGCTGGTAATGAGCTTCCGCCAACAGTAACAGATCCCACCCCTTCTATTTGTGCAATTTTTTGACTCAATAAACTACTGGCAAAATCATATAATTGCCCGGGGTTATAGGCATCAGAGGTAATTGCTAATGCCATGATGGGCATAGAAGAAGGATTTAATTTCTCATAAGTAGGTGGTGTTTTCATCCCACTAGGCAATAAAGAACGAGCTGAATTAATCGCTGCTTGTACTTCTTGTGCTGCCTCATCAATATCTTTATCCAGGTCAAACTCTAGAAAGATACTTGTTCTCCCCTCTGAACTATTAGAACTCATTGCATTTAGCCCAGCAATCCCCCCTAATGAACGCTCTAAGGGTGTTGCCACACTACTTGCCATTGTTTCTGCACTCGCCCCTGATAAAGAAGCACTAACAGAAATCATTGGAATGGTCATATTAGGCAATGGTGATACGGGTAATAAGAAAAAACTAATTATTCCCATCACACTAATTGCCAATGCCAGTAATCGGGTCGCAATCGGTCGTTGAATAAAAGGGGTGGATAAACTCATACTTACTCTGTTTTTAAACGACCTACTTGCTGAAAACGATGGAAAAATAAGTAAATAACAGGGGTTGTAAAGACTGTTAATAATTGGCTACACAATAGCCCTCCTACTAATACTAATCCTAAAGGGGCTCGTAACTCAGCCCCTAACCCTGAAGATAACATTAATGGAATAGCACCAAATAAAGCGGCTAATGTTGTCATTAAAATAGGTCTAAATCGTAGTAAGGCCGCTTTATGTATCGCCTCTCGTGGTGATAAGCCCTCTTCTCTTTCGGTATGTAATGCAAAATCAATCATCATAATCGCATTTTTCTTGACAATACCAATCAACAGGATAATCCCAATAATCCCAATCATATTTAACCCTTGATTAGTCAGCATTAGAGCTAAAAAAGCCCCAATTGTTGCAGAGGGTAAAGTCGATAAAATAGTAATGGGGTGTATATAGCTCTCATATAAAACACCCAGTACAATATACATTGTAAAAACAGCCGCTAATAAAAGCCATAGGGTATTACTTGATGAGCTTTCATAGGCTTTTGCCGATCCTTGTAGCTGTAAATCAATACTTGCAGGAAGTCCTATTGCTTGTGCAGCCGCAAAAATCTCATCAACGACCTCTGACAAAGCATATCCCTCTTCCAGATTAAAGGAAACTAAGGCAGCAGGAAATTGATCAATACGTTGTTTTTCGAGTTGAGCATTCTCTAATGTTATCTGTGCAATCTGATCTAAACGTACTAAGCCACTTGTCCCTTTCACATAAATATCCTTTAGATTATCGGGTGATTGGCTAAAGTGATTCTCTACCTCCAATATGACACGATACTGTGCGGATTGAGTAAAAATAGTTGAGATGAGTCGTTGTCCAAAGGCATTGTACAATGCATCATCTACAGCAGACATCGATACACCAAGGCGAGAGGCTTCTTCTCGATTAACCGTAACCGTTACCTGTGCACCATTTACCTGAAAATTATCAGTAACACCCCATAACCCTGATAAAGATTGAATTTTTGCTACAAAAATAGGCACCCACTCTTTTAAAAGCTGATTATCCACCACACTTAATGTCATTTGATACTGTGTTCTAGATATTTGTGTATCAATCGTTAAATCTTGGACTGCTTGCATAAAGACCTGCATTTCATGTTGCTGTGATAACTTTTCTTGTAGGCGATCCATAACAACTTGAGCAGAATCCCTCGCTTTATCAGAATGTAGTTGCACAAGAATACGCCCTGTATTTAAGGTCGCATTAGTGCTATCTACCCCAACAAAAGATGACACGGTATCAACATCTGGATCTTCTTGTATCATTTCAACAATTTTTAATTGTCGTTCTGCTACACTTTTAAAAGAAGCGGATTGTGGTGCTTCCGTTACAATACGAATTAAACCTGTATCTTGTGTTGGAAAAAGCCCTTTATCAATCACTATATACAATACTGCTGTCAAGAGTAGTGTCCCTAGCGATACCAATAAGGTTACTGTTTGATGTTGCAATACTCTATTTAGTGCATACTCATACACTTGAAAAATTTTATCTACCCCTCGGCGTAGCCATTGTTGCCACGGTTTTTCTTGCTGATGATGTTCTGCCTTTAATAATTTGGCACATAACATAGGGGTTAATGTTAATGAAATGACCAGTGAAATTAAAATAGCTACGGCTAATGTAACGGCAAACTCTTGAAATAATCGCCCAATAACATCACCCATAAATAAAAGAGGGATTAATACCGCAATTAAAGAAATAGTTAATGATAATAAAGTGAACCCTATCTCTTGAGAACCTTTTAAAGCCGCTTGCAATGGCGAATCTCCCTGTTCCATATACCTTGCAATATTCTCAATCATCACAATCGCATCATCTACCACAAAACCTGTTGCAATCGTTAATGCCATTAAGGATAAATTATTTAAGCTATAGCCTAAAAAATACATCACGCCAAATGTCCCTATGATAGACAATGGCACAACAATAGAGGGAATAAATGTTGCCGTAAAACTTCTCAAAAAAACGAATGTTACCAATACCACCAAACCAATCGCCATTATTAATTCATTTTGTACATGACTGATAGATTGTTTAACAGATACCGTTCTATCTGATACCACTGCAATATCAATTGAATCTGGTAAGCTAGCTTCTAAAGTAGGAAGTAATTGCTGAATTTGTTCTACCACCTCAATGACATTCGCATTGGGTTGTCGTTGAATATTGAGTAAAAGTGCAGGCTGTGTACCATACCACGCTGCTTGTCGAATATCTTCGGCATCACTCACCACCTGAGCAATATCTTTTAGTTTTAAGGCAGCTCCATTATTGTAATGAATAATTAATTCTTTATAGGCTTCTGGTGTTCGTAATTGTCCGTCAGCATAAATGGTTGTTGCCCTTTTCTCCCCATCAATATTACCTGTCGGTGAATTCACATTATTACTAGTAATACTGGTATAAATATCACTTAGACTAAGACCAGCACTATTTAATTGGTGTGGGTTCACTTGTACACGAATGGCTGGTTTTTGTCCTCCTGAAATACTAAGCAAACCCACTCCATCTACTTGGGCAATTTTCTGTGCAATCCTTGTTTCAACAATATCACGTGCCTCATATAAGGGAAGGCTATGAGAAAGAATGGCTAATGTCATCACCGGTGTATCCGCAGGATTAACTTTGTTATACACAGGGGTACTCGGTAAATCAGAGGGTAATAAATTACTCGCCGCATTAATAGCCGCCTGTACCTGTTGCTCTGCCACATTCATAGATATATTTAATGAAAACTGTAGTGTAATCAATGAATACCCTTCTGAACTTGAGGAGCGCATAACTGTTAGCCCTGCCATCTTACCAAATTGCTTCTCAAGTGGACTCGTTACCAACGCTTGCATCACCTCAGGGCCTGCACCGGGGTACTGTGTCGCTACTTGTATCGTT